>CAYHEY010000045.1:0-5997 GCA_964355735.1 Candidatus Woesearchaeota archaeon | reverse complement strand
AGGAACAGGAAATTTTTTCATAGGGGCGATAAGTCTTGCTGTATTTGGACTTGGAACAATTCCTATTATGATTGGTTTTGGTAGTCTTGCTACAGTTATAAGTCACAAAACAACAAAGAAAATCCTTAAGATATCTGCTATTGTTGTTCTTATACTTGGATTGATAATGCTTAATCGAGGTTTAAATATGGCTGGAAGCAATTTTACTTTTAATTCTATAAAGACTCAATTAACAGAGAATAATCTTCCTAGTTCAACAGGTTCATTAAATCAGGTCGTAAGAATTGTTAATGGTATTCAAGAAGTAAATATGGATGTTTCTGGCGGAGGATATTCTCCAAATTCATTTGTTTTGAAAAATGGGGTTCCTGTTACATGGAATATAAATGTAAAACAATTGACAGGTTGCAATGAAGAACTTATAGTGAATGCTTATAGTATAGATAAAAATCTAAAACAGGGTTTGAATATTATAGAATTCACTCCAAATAAAGTCGGAACTATAACTTTCAGCTGTGGAATGGGTATGTTAAGAGGAAGCTTTATTGTTACAGAAACGGGAGAGGCTAGCCAAGAACAAGTAAAGGCAGCAACTCCTGCAAAAGGAATGCAATGTGGAGGAAGCTGTGGTTGCGGAATGTAAAATGATAAAGAATAAAATATTATATTCACTAATCGGATTTATTAGTTTTATTGGAATATTTAACCTTGTATCAGCAGAAACTCAATCTTATAATTGTCCTATGGGCGGATATGGGGTCGGAGTATTTGGCTCTACCTTCTCAGGGATTTTATACCTATTAATCATTGTATTAATTATTGCTGCAATATACTGGCTAATTAAGTCTGCAAATACAGCCGAGAGTAGGAAAAAATGAAATTAAATCTAAGTATAAATGGAATGCATTGCTCTTCATGCGAGAAAATAATAAAAATGGAGCTAGAAGATAAAGTAAAAACTGTAAAAGCAGATAGCAAAAAAGGAGAAGTATTTGTTGAATTTGATGAAAATATAATAAATGAAAAAGAAATAAAAGAAATTATAAAAAAGGCAGGATATGGGATTTAAAATGAATGAAAGTTATAAAATATTTATTATTGCATTAATATTTGGTTTAGTTGGAGGACTTGTTTCTTCATATACGTTTTCTTCATTTGAAAAATCCCAAGATTCTCTGATAAAAGAATTTTATGAAATAGAAAATGCAGTTTATGTAAGCCCTCATAGCTTAAGAGTAAAGATGAGTAAGAATGATTCTAATTTTACTCTTATAGATTTAAGAAGTCCTGAAGAATATGCTAGAGAGCATATAAAGGGAGCAATAAATATTCCGGCTTATAAAGATGAAGAAACTCCCGATTATAATGCAGAAAGATTAGTTGCACAATTTTCACAGCTCTCTCAAGACAAAGACATTATAGTTTATTGCTATAGCACGCCATGTATGACTGGAAGAAAAATAGGAAAGATTTTAGCTGAAGAAGAAATTTATGTCAAGCATTTAGGCATAGGTTGGAATGAGTGGAGATATTCATGGACATCGTGGAATCATGAATATGAATGGAATATCACAAAGGTTTCAGATTATATTGAAGTAGGTGAATTAAATTCTGAAGATTATAATCCTGTATGTTCTTCAGGATTTGGATGTTAAATGGAATATAATAAAGCAGAAATAAAATGTGAAGCATGCAATAGAGAATTTGGCAGTCAAGGAGCTTTAGCTACACATAATTATGCTAAACATAATATCCCATTAACTAATACTCCTGAAGAAAATAAGTCTAGAATAAGCAAAAAAACTATTTTTTTAATTATGGGAATATTGGCCGTGATTATTGTTGGATATTTTTTTGTATCCGGAAGAATTTTGACGGGAAACGCTACATCAGATGTTCAAAAAATAACTTTAAGTTTTAAAAATTATAATTATTATCCCAATACTATAACTGTAAATGTAAATCAGCCTGTTGAAATAACGCTTGATAATAGTATTGGCGGATGTTATCGTTCATTCAATATTAGAGATTTAGGAGTAAGTTATCGTTCTTCAAGCCCTTCAGATATGATTAAATTTACTCCTACTCAAAAAGGAAGTTTCGAATTTGCATGTGGAATGAGAATGGGTATAGGAACAATTAATGTTGTATAATTTATGAAGATGAAAGGAGGAAAAATAAAATGGATAAAAAATATATACTAATTGGATTTGTAGTGATTTTAGTGCTAGCTGTTTTTTTTGTAAAATCTTTTACAGGTAACTCTATCAAAGAAAATGAAAACATAAAAGAATTTGAAGTCAATGCATTTAGGTTTGGATATTCTCCAGATAGTGTAACTGTTAATTTGGGAGATAAAGTAAGAATAAAGATAAATAATACAGATACCCTTCATGGTATAAGAATACCTGAACTAGGAATAAAGGGGAATGAAGTTGTTGAATTTAGTGCAAATAAAACAGGAGAATTTACTTGGTATTGCACAAATTATTGCGGAACTAAAGATGAGCATATGAGCATGCAAGGAAAGCTTATTGTAAAATAAAATGATAATATTATTCGGACAAGGGCTTATATACTGGACGGGAATGTTTACGGGATTATTTTTCGTTTTAACTTTTTTAGGATGTTCCTGCAATATAAAGTCAAGATATATCTGTAGATTAGAATTAGTGAAGTTTTTAGGCAAATATCATAAAAAGTTCATTTATACTGCTTTCGTAATGTTTGTAATACATGCTTCTTTAGCAATATTATCAAAAAGAGGAATTTATATATAACTAAAAGGATAGATAATTTAGAATTATTAAAAAAGTTGAAAGGAGGAAAAATAAACGTGAAAACAAAAATATTGAGGAGTATATTGCTTAGTTTAAGCTTTCTTTTTGCTGTAAGTTTTACTTCTTCTGCAATAGATAGTTCATATAATTGTCCTATGGGCGGAATGATGTATGGCGCATTCGGTGGATATGGAACGGGAGCAATGTTATTTAGTTGGATAATTTACGTTCTAGTTATAGTCTTAATTATAGCTGCAATTTATTGGTTTTTTAAATCTGCTAGCAGAAAGAAGTAAGTTTATTTTTCTTTTTTATTTATTTTTTAGCTATAGAAACATCAAAATTCTGCGGAATTTTGTGGTTTCCATTTTCTGTTGAAAATAGAAACATTTAAATACTTGAGCAAACGCTCAAGTATTATGACAAACAAAAAAACTTATGAAGAAGCAAAGAAAAATGTTCTTAATTTCTTTTCCAGCCTCGCTGATGAAACAAGACTTAAGATATTAATGAGCCTTGCTACTGAAAAGAAAAATGTTGGAGAAATTTATGAATTTGTAGGTAAAGATACTATGACTCTATCTGCAATATCTCATCAATTAAAACAACTTTCAGACTTGAGAATTGTTAATTCTCAAAAAATAGGCAAAGAAAGATTCTTTGAGTTGTCTGATAATTTTTGTTGGTGCATACTTAGAGATGCATTTAGTCAGTTTGGCAAAAATATTAAAATTAAATGCAAAAAATGTTCTAAAGTAAACGATGAAAAGATAAGGGTATACAAATGAAAAAAATAACACTAAACATAGGTGGAATGCATTGTGCTAGCTGCGCTACTCTTATTAATAAAAAACTTGAGAAAGTTAATGGAGTAAAATATTCAAATGTTAATCTTACAACTGAAAAAGCAACTATTGAATATGATGAAAATGTGATTAATCAAGATAAGATTATTGGTGCTATCAAAAGTTCAGGCTACACTGCTGATATTCCGGGTATGGGTAATATGAAACATTCTATGCACGAGCATGGAGGACATAATGATGACTACACGCAGGCAGATTATGAGAAAATAAAAAGAGAGAAAAATCTGAAAAAGCAAAAGAATTTGTTTCTTTTTAGCTTAGTTTTTTCTGTACCTGCTTTTATTATAGGAATGTTATTGATGTGGATAGGAATAGATGTTCCTTATAAAAATTATATTCTTTTTACCCTAGCTACGCCTGTTCAATTTATAGTTGGATGGGGAATTTACAAAAGTGCATTTGGAGCTTTGAGAAATAAATCAGCTAATATGGATTCTCTTATTGCTTTAGGAACAAGTGCTGCTTATTTTTTTAGTGTTTATGTAACTTTCTTTCAACCAATGGGAGACCAATATTTTGAAGCAGCTGCTGTTCTTATAACTTTTGTTATGCTTGGAAGATATTTAGAAGCTGTTGCAAAAGGAAAAACAAGTGAAGCGATAAGTAAACTTATGAATTTATCCCCTAAAATAGCTACTGTAATAAGAAATGGGAAGGAAATGAAAATAAAAATTGATGAAGTTGTTGTAGGAGATATTGTTATAGTTAAACCAGGAGAAAAAGTTCCTGTTGATGGAATTATAATTGAAGGTGAGAGTTCAATAGATGAAAGTATGATTACAGGAGAAAGTATGCCTGTTGAAAAACATAAAAATGATTTAGTTATAGGTGCAACAATAAATAAACAAGGCAGTTTTAAGTTTAAAGCAACAAAAATTGGCGCAAACAGTACTCTTGCTCAAATAGTTAAATTAATAGAGGATGCTCAAGGAAAAAAAGCACCAATTCAAAGATTTGCAGATACAATTTCAGCTTATTTTGTTCCTGCAGTTATTATTATTGCTTTAATTGCTTTTACAACATGGTTCTTTATTGTAGGAAAAAGTTTTGAATTTTCACTAATAATAGCAGTGTCTGTTCTTGTTATAGCTTGTCCATGTGCCCTAGGACTTGCTACTCCAACAGCCATAATGGTCGGAACAGGAAAAGGCGCTGAAAAAGGAATTTTAATTAAAGGTGGAGATGCCTTAGAAACAGCACATAAACTTTATGCTGTTGTATTTGATAAAACAGGAACATTAACTCAAGGAAAACCAGATGTTACAGATATTATAACAGCTAATGGAATTGATGAAGATAATTTATTAAAACTTGCTGCAAGTTTAGAACAATATAGTGAACATCCTTTGGCTCAAGCAATTGTGAATAAAGCTAAAGATAGCAAGATTAAACTTGAAACAATAAAGAATTTCAAAGCAATTTCAGGACATGGAGTAGAAGGAAATTATAAAGCTAAAAAGTTAATTGTTGGAAAACCCGAGTATATTAGAAAAATAAAAAATCTAGGAATATTAGAAAGCCAAATAACAGAACTTGAAAGTCAAGGAAAAACAGTTGTTATAACTATGTATAATAAAAAGATTTACGGGGCGATAGCTATAGCAGACACTATAAGAGAAGACTCAAGAATTGCTGTAAAAGAATTACAAAATCAAAAAATATTTGTTTATATGATAACTGGAGATAATAAAAGAACAGCTAATGCTATTGCTAAACAATTAGGTATTAGTCATGTTATATCTGAAGTTTTGCCTCAAGATAAAGCTGCAAAAGTTAAAGAGTTACAAAAAAATGGTTTAAGGAAAGTTGCAATGGTCGGAGATGGTATAAATGATGCTCCTGCTCTTGCACAAGCAGATATAGGGATAGCTATTGGAAGCGGAACAGATGTTGCTATGGAAACAGGAAATATAGTTTTAATGAATAATAAAACAACAGATGTTGTAAAAGCTATAAAATTAAGTAAAATAACAATAAGGAAAATAAAACAAAATATGTTTTGGGCATTATTCTACAATTCACTTGGAATTCCTGTTGCAGCAGGACTTTTATATCCTTTTACTGGCTGGCTTCTTTCTCCTATAATCGCTGGAGCAGCTATGGCTGCGAGTTCTGTTAGTGTTGTTCTTAATACTTTATTGATGAAGAGAAAAAAGCTGTAGTCTATTTTATTTTTTAATTTCCTGTTCCATCTGACTGCCGTTCAGTATAGCCGCATTTTTTGCATTTGAAAAGATAGACTCCTGCCTCATCTCCAAAAAATATTCCAAGATCTCTTACATCTGCGGAATCATGATCGCATCTTCTGCATTTATGGGGAAAACCATACAAATCTTTGATATCTTCTGCTA
>CAYHEY010000044.1:0-6255 GCA_964355735.1 Candidatus Woesearchaeota archaeon | reverse complement strand
TTGTTGCAGCTCTTCTGCTGATTCCTCCAGATTTAATTACTCTGCCAGTTGCGTCCTGCAAATCCATAAATCTTTTTGCTCCAGATGCAACACCTCCTCCTGATATTGGTTCGCCTGCAGATCTGACATGTGACCAATCACCTCCAATGCCTGAACCACCTTTAAAAACTCTTGAACTGATAACTGCACCAACATTTACCATGTCTGAAATACTGTCTTCAGGAGAGGAAATAAAACATGCAGAAACTTGGGGGTGTTCAAAATAATTTTCAATAACTTTTACTTCACCATTATCAACATAATACCCTCCTTCTTTTTTATTAATTCCATATTTATCTAATCCTAAATTAAACCAGACAGGAGAATTAAAAGCACCATGCTGTAAAACTGTTGAAGCAACTAATTCTTCTTCTAAAACTTTAGCAACCCTCTCATCAAAATATCCCTGTACTACGCCCCATTGAGCTATTTTTCTTCCAACTCTTCCAGCCATCTGTCTAATATCTACTTCTCTTCCTGTTCCAGGAACATCTGCTCTCCTAAAATATTTTGTAGTAGCAGTATTAGAAGCATTTTCACCCCAATCAGCAGGAAATATAGAGCCCCTAACAATTTCTACGATTTTTCCCTTTTCGTCTTTTATAACAGCATCTCTTGGAGCATACCCAAAACTAGAATCCGAATAAGGATCTCTACCTCGAGTTAAATTTCTTCCTAAACCTAATAAAATATCTCCTTCGTATTCGTCACTCATTTTTTGTTTTCCTCATTTTAACTCTTTTCTACCATTTTTATCCTTTTTAATTATTTGTATATTTTTTTATAATAATTTATTTGTTTTGATTTTATCTTTCAATTTAATATTATTTTTAGCCCACAACTTATTTTTATCTTCTATCTATTAATATTCTATACTGCCAGTCTGTTTCCTCAATAGGAATTACCTCTGCATAACATCTCTCTCTTCCTCCAAAGAAAGTTGTTGCATATTCTTCGAGTCTTTTTATTTCTTCAGCAGTTAATTGTCTCTCTGTTGTAACATGGCTCTCTATGGGAAAAATCATTTTTTCTTTATCTCATTTATTGCTCTCTTAAAATCGCCGACATCTTTAAACTCACGATAGACACTAGCAAATCTTATGTAAGCTATCTGATCTATTTTCTTAAGAGCTTTCATAACAATATCTCCTATTGCAACACTTCTTATTTCTTTTTTATTTAATGACTTAATTTTATTTTCTATCTCTTCAACAATTCTCTCAATCTGCTCTGTGCTTATTGGTCTTTTTTCACAAGATCTTATAATACCCTTTCTTATCTTCTCTATATCAAAGGCTTCTCTTCTTCCATCTTTTTTTATAACTCTTATATCCTTGTTCTCTACTTTTTCATAAGTTGTAAACCTCTTCTTACATTTCAAGCACTCTCTTCTTCTCCTAGTCTCTGCTTCAGAGTCCCTCTTATCAGTTACTTGGGTTTCATTATTATGACAAAATGGACAGCGCATAGTTTTATTTATTTTTACTTGTTCCTCGTTTTTTATTTTTCTGATATTCTTAATTTTTCTTGCTTGCTACAACCTGTTGTATGTGCTTATAGTAAGCAAATACTATGAATTGTATTTAATCGAATTCTTACCATTTTCGGAGTTTATAAATATTTCTATTTTTTATTTGTAACTAAAAAATCAGAAAAACAATGTGCCACCCACACTTAAAAGTGTGGGTTTGATCAGCACTTGTTTTTGGGATGATCCAAAACTTAAACCATTAAGAGATGTCCACATCATAAATGATGTGGTTTAAGTTTATGGACATAATAAACAAAAAATAGGTTAATAAGAAATTAGAATAAATAAAGATTGAAGAGCTCCTCTCTCTCACTTTTTCCGAAGGTCTTACGAGATTATAGATTAATAATTTTAATTTAATTTTAAGTTTTTGGAGATAGCAGGATTTTATGTGAAAGCATTTTTCAACAAATCTAGATCAGCCAATAGCTTTAAAAATAACTAAATATTAATTCTATTAATAAAAAAGATGGACATGTCAAATTTTTTAAGCAACGAGCTAGCGAGTTATATTCAGCAGAATCCAAACTTTCTATATTTGTTTGTTCTTCAAATTGTATTAAAAATTGGATTTTATTCCTGGGCTTTATATAAGGCCGGAGAGAAAAAGAGCAAACCTGGGTTTGCAGCACTATTTGCTTGTCTTCTATTAGTAAATGATTTTGGTATAATTCCAATTGTCTATCTCATAGTTACCAAGCATAAGCAAAAGAAAATTCTTCCTGAGAAAGTTACTAAGAAGACCAATAAGAAAAAATAAGGATAGTTCGTTCTAGAGATTATAGTTTCAAAAATGCTTCAAATCCCAAAGGAGATGGCTCTGCAGGCTCAGAAAATCAAAGATTTTCTGATTCATTCAACTCTTCAAAAGCAAGAAAGAGTTGAAGAGATTTAAACCCATTACTGCATTCAAATCCCAAAGAGAGAAATCTAAAGCCATTTCATTCTTCAATGGCTTATATGGCTCTGCAGGGATTTGAACCCTGGACACCCTGCTTAAAAGGCAAGGGCACGAAAGCGTTACTTTTAGGAAATGTTTATAAAGTGTCTCCGTCTATATATTTCATGGTAGGAATCAGACCGAGAAATGTAGAAAAAGTTTTGAATGATATGCAGAGCTGGAAGATTGCAGAAAAAGAAAAAAAAGAAATTCCAAAATTTGTCGCTGAATATCGTTCTGGAAGAATAACTCGAAGAATAGGAAAAGATATGGAAGGAAATATGGAATTTGTTATTTACAGATTAAAAATTCCATTAGAATTTATAAAAAAATCTCTTGAAGAAGCAAGTGTTGAAGATCTAAAAAGTTTTATGGATTCTCTGTTATCTGGTAAATTAAAAGTTATGGTTAGAAAAAATGTAAATGGCAAACTTAAAGCCGTAGAAGATAGGCCATACACGCCTGAAGGGCAGAGAAAGTTTATCAAAGTATTAAAGAGATATGTAAAGTTCAGATTAAAAAAGAAACCTGAAAAGCTAAATAAATTTTTAGAGGTTTTAGATGTTATTATAACAAAAGAAGAACTAGACCCAGAATGTCTTAGCGAAGAAGAAGAAAATAAACTTTATGAAGCCAGCGGAGAGCTTTGGCAGAAGTTCTTTCATGAAGTTAATTCTTGGGGTGGTTTTAGAGCAGGAGAATTTCATCAATTACTAGAAAGTGATATTCGCCTACCTAATATAGAAAAAGGAGAAGATTTTGTCAAGATATTAATAAGAAATGCTACCAGCAAGACAAAAGGAAGAATGATAACTCTCTATGGTCCTAGATGCCATAAAGTAGTTAGAGAATACTTAGAAAAGAGAAAAAGAGAAGGACTAAAATCAAATGAGCCTGTTTTTGAAAAAGGCTATAATGCAACTAAGATATGGCTTATAAGATTTGGAAAAAAAGTTCTTGGGAAGAATCTTCATCATCATCTTTACAGGCATACTTGTGCGACTTGGCTAATTGATAAAAAGATAATAACTGACAGGCACAGATTATGTTTATTCTTTGGCTGGAAATTCTCAAGCCCTATGCCTGATGTTTATTTAACAAGAAGCAAAATAAGCATGGATGACACTGATAAGAATGTTAAAACTACTGAACTGGAAGAAGTAAGAAAACAATTAGAAAAAGAGAGACAACTAAACAGATTAGACCAAGAAACTCTTTCAAAAAATGCAGAAGTAATGAAAGATATAAGCACAGCTTTCGCCAATCAAGTAATGGGCATGCTTGAAGTAATGAGAAGTAATCCTGATGCAGTAAAAGCCCTGGCTATGAAAGATATGGACAAAATAAAGAAGATAATGGCTGGAGGGCTATAGAAAGGTTTAAATAAGCTATAAACTATTAGTTTATAACTATAAACTTAAAGTATACAGAACATGGCAAAATTGGATAAAGCATCGGGGGAATGTTTGAAGATATTACTAAAAGATTTCTCTAGAGAGCACACTATAACTTCTCTTGCAAAGGATATAGGAAACACAAGAATGGGCATATGGAAAACATTAAAAAAACTTCAATCAGAAAAGCTTATCACTCTTGAGCCTATTGGAAAAGGAAAGACGAGCACATACTTAATAAGACTTAATTGGAAAAATAGTTTAGTTGAAAAAAACTTAAATTTGCTTCTTACAGAAGAAGCTCTCAAATACCCCCGCTGGCTGGCTAATTTTTCTGAACTGGAAAATAAAGCGGATTTTCTTATATTATATGGAAGTATACTTCATTCTCCAAAAGAAGCAGGAGATATAGACCTTCTCGGAGTAATTGAAGATAATAAAAAAGTAAGCGGAATGAAAGAAATAATTGAAAAAGTGCAAATAAGCCAAATAAAAAAGATTCACTTCATAGACTTTAACGAGGGAGATTTCAAAGAAGAGCTGGTTTTAGAGAAGAACCCTGCCTTTATTGATGCCCTCAAAAAAGGAGTTATCTTATTCGGGCAGGAAAAGTTCATTAAGTTTGTAAGAAATAAATTAGAGAAGAGATATATTGGATAAAATGGATATAAAGGAAGTAAAAGATTGTTTCAGAAACGCCATAAAAGACGATGAAAAAGGCAAAAAACATAAAGGTCTGCTTATCGGAGAGTCCAATCAAAAAATGGCAGAAGGCTATCTCACAAAAGCAAAACTAAATATTCAATTATCTGAGCTTTACAAGAAAAACGGCTTTGATTACATGATTCCTGAAGCCTGGTTCTATACCCTTTATTATTGTGCTTTGGCTATACTTCTAAAATTTGGTATTTCCAGCAGAAGCCAGAGATGCACTGCTATTTTCTTGAAATATGCAAAAGAAAAAGACCTGATAGATTATGATGACGAGCTTATAGATCGAATTACAGTTCATACTAAAAAAGGCGAAGAATCTGATGTTGATAAAAGAGAAGAAGCAAGATATGGTCCTCAAATAAAGATAGAAGATGTTCCTAAAGAATATGATTCTATGAATCGCCTATGTAAACGAGCAATAGAGCAATGCGAAGAAATAATTTATTCAGATAAAGAGTTCAAAATTCCTAAAGAACTCTTATGATTGCTGATGGATTTCTTTCTTGCAGAAGTATAATAAGACTGGAATTTTATCAGAGTCTTTCTGTATTTTTGACATTAATTTTTTAATTTCTTCTTGCGACTGAGGAACTATCATCTTATAACCAAATTTAAATTCTCGCTTCGTTAGTTGCGGAAACTTTTTTAGAAGGTCTGCTTTAAGTCGGATAGTATTCCATGCCCGATTTCCTTGGCAATAATACATATCTCCCGATACTTCTACTATCTCTTGAATTGGTGATATTATATTATTTTCTTCTTGTGTTTTGGATGGGGTTTTCATTTTTTTCTCCCATCACCTCAACACCTCAATGGAAACTATATTTTGCAGTATATAAATCTGGTTTCGAATTTCATCCTGAACCGTTCAGGGTTTTGCCCTGAACACTTAGCTTATCGACGGAAGCATTTTTTTAAATAAGAAAAATATCCCTGAACACCTGTTCTTAATCGCAAGATATTTAAAGGTTAAAATGCCCTTTTTTGTAAGAGGCGTTCAGCCTCAGACTGATTTCTGAGAGAGTTTAGAATATGGAAGACCTAAAGCAGAAGATAATTTCTGTCTTGAAAGAGAAAGGCTCAGAGCTGTCTACAGCGGAGATTATGCAACTTGTTTCTAAAGAATATAAAACACTTAAAGCAGAAAGCAAGTATAACGAAGCAAGACAATTGCACAGAAAAATTCTATATCACCTTAATATGCTTGTTAAGGAAAATATCCTCAGATTAGAAAAGTATGGGGCGAATGGTCAAAAATTCTTTATAATTAATGTTGGAGAAGGCGAAGAGCTTTGCGAAATATCTCCTTCAAAATACAAGAAAAGATTAATCGGAGATGAGCCTTTGCTTCCTGCGATGCCTATTGAGGGCTATGAACAGCAAGGCATAGTAATGAAATATGAGCCTTCGACATGGATTGACAGGCTTAATTCGGTTATAGTAAGATGCGAGTTAATCCGAGATCAAGCCGAGCTAGATATTCTCATAAAGAAATTATTCCCCGTCGTAAATGATTGTATTTGCTTAGAGAATTTTGAGTCTATTCTAAATAAAAAAGATAGCTTAAGCTTTTTGAAGAAATTAAATAAGGATTGCATTGACTACGGAAAAAGAATTAGCATGATTGTTCATGTTTC
>CAYHEY010000043.1:0-6351 GCA_964355735.1 Candidatus Woesearchaeota archaeon | reverse complement strand
TTGAACCTACAACCAACGCCTTAGGACGGCGCTACTCTATCCAGATTGAGCTACGAAGGCAGAGTATCAATAACTAATCTGGATATAAAAACTTATAGTAAGGGTTTGCTTAAGAATAAATAAAAAATCCGGATATAATTAATAAAACTGATTGTCTGATCTTATCTCTAAAAATCTGCCAAAAAAATAAAGACAAACCAAAATTAAAATTGTAATTGGTGTTGCCCAAGAGATAACCTTTCCCTGAACATCAATCTTAGCAAGTTTTACATAAAATGAACCTACTACTAAAATCACAAGAATAAGCATGGAGGGCAATTGCATTAACATCCCTTTTGTCTTGTTTTTCATATTGTTTCTAGTTTAAAGGAGTATATAAATTTTATGCGAGGGAAAGGATTCGAACCTTTGAAGGCACTAAGCCAAGAGATTTTGAGTCTCTCCCGTTTGACCGCTTCGGTACCCTCGCATAACTCTTCATTAGAAAATAGAGTATAAAAAGATTTATAAATGCTCAATTTTTGTAGATAATGAAACGGCCACAGCAATTAGGTAATACCTGTTCCCATTCCGAACACAGAAGTCAAGCTGATTGCGTCCCTGGCATTAGTTCCCTAACCGGAGTGAAACCGGGATGCTGTTTCAACTTTTTACTTATTTAAAAATAGTTTCTTAAGTTTATTATAAAATCTTTGAAAGATGAATTCTCGCTAAGAGACACAAACTTTTTAGTTCGAGGTTATTTTTTAGAAAGATTAATCTCAGCAGAATCCCCAATTCCAGATACACGCATATCTACTAAAGCCATAAACAAACCATAATCTCTATTAAATTCAATTTTGAAAGGTAATGCTCCCCATTGCCCTAGATATCTCCCTTCAAACGAACTGTTCAATTCTTTTTGTAAAACATAAGCGAGATTAGCAAGTCTTGCATTTGGAGGAAATTTGAGAAATACCATTTTATCAAGTCCGTCTTCTTTTTTAAGATATCCTCTAAGAATTTGCTCTGGAGCTATAGACGCATGATCATAAATTTGACCTTCAAATGAACCATCTTTTGCAACATCTATCTCGCCGGTTAAATTGCCTTGCCCATTTGCAAGATTAACATATTTATAAAATCCCTTTAACTTAAATTTCTCAGCCATACTTATCAATTATTTGAATTAGTTTAAAAATATTATCGTGATATAATAGATATAGTTCGAGCCCACGATATGCCTGCTCTGAATCCAAAATTATAACCAAGTTGGTAATTTAGAACTTTTTGAACTTGTTAACTAACTCGAGAGTATCTTCTTGACCAAGAAACATTGCTCTGCAGCAATATCTGTCGAGACCGAGTTCATTAAGGGCCTTTTCTGAATTTTCTCCGGAGTCTAGTTTTTTCTTGAAAGTCTCCCACAAATGAGCTATTGGCTTCCCGCAACTGAAGCATCTTATTGGAATTATCATAATAATACTCCTAAAACTTGGTTTTTAAAACTTTCTAATTTCTCCTGTTTCCAATTTATTTGAGAAATATGCAAATATTTATAAACTGCCAGAATAGTATAATTTAAGAAAAAAGAAAATGGCAAAAAAGTGTGTTTATTGCAAAAGCGGGGTTGCTGAAGATAGTGCTTTAGATGTGTGCGACAGATGCGGAACAAGTGTTTGGGGCGCAAAAATGTTTAAGGCAATCAGAGCCAATATGTGTGCCTCTAGAGAAAGAGGAGATCTCGAACAAGGACATGTTGGTTAGAGAGTAACTTAAAAGAACTTAAAATTTGAACAACTTCAATTAGCCTGCTTATTACTAAAAAAGATTTAATTTATTTTCTTCTGGCTTCTTTAACATTGACGCAAAGCTTTTTAAATGTACTAATTCTAAAAAGTAGTAACAGAAAAATCAATAAAACTAGGAGTAAATATGCTAAAAAGAAAGAATATAAAAAATCGCGGAAAACTTGGCCTTAGCCAATATTTTCAGGAATTTGAAATAGGGCAAAAAGTAGCCATAGTGAGAGAGCATTCTCTTAATCCTGCTTTCCCAAAAAGGATACAGGGGCTAACAGGAAATGTTATTGGAACTAAAGGAAAGGCATATATAATCCGAGCCTTGGACGGAAAAGAGGCAAAAGACTATATTATAATGCCTATGCATCTTAAAAAAATAAAATGATAAAAGAAAAAAAATCTCTAAATATTTATGAAGTAAAAGAAATACTAGAAGATCTGAAAGAAACAGAAAAATCCAAGGAAATAAAAGCTTTCATAAAAAAATTCTCTAAGATAAGCCCTGAAAGAGCAAAAAAGATCAAAGGAGAAATTGAAAAGTTAAATATAATAAAACTCAAAGAAGTAGATATCGCGAAGATAATAGAGATTTTACCTGAAAATGTTATAGAACTTAATAAGATCTCTACAGAGATTAATCTTGATGCTAATGAATCAAATAAAATACTTGAGGCAATTAAAAATACAAAATAAAGAACATGGCAGAGAAAGAAGAATTTGCTGTAATCCTAGACTTTTTACCCTATGGTTATCCTCTTGAGAAGAAAACAATGCCCATAGCCCATGCAATTGGCAAGAAGAATTTTACCTTGCTTGAACTTGTACCAAGAAGAGGAATGAAATTTGATGCAGGAGAAGAGGTATATATTGGAGAGGGCAAAAGAGATAAAGTGTATTATATCCTTGGCAAATTAGAATTTAATAAAATGAGTGAAACTGCCAAAAAATTGCTTGAGGAATATATAGCAAAGCAAATTTCTTCTGATGAGAAGAAATTTGTTGAATTTTTTAATAAAGCTCAACCAATAAATACAAGGTTACATCAACTCGAGCTGATACCGGGATTTGGAAAAAAACATACTCAGGCAATACTTTCTGAAAGAGAGAAGAAACCATTTGAGAGTCTTGAAGAATTGAGACATAGAATAACGAATCTACCTGATCCAAAAACAGCAGTTATAAAAAGGATTGTTGAAGAATTGAAAGGAGAAGAAAGACATCCCATCTTTATGTATTAAACAATGGAAGAAAAAAAGCAAGAAATAAAATCTGGAGAGAAGGAAAATATCAAGGCAAAACTGATAAGAAAAGAAGAACCTCTAGGAAGAATTATAAGAATAATGCAGACAGATATTCCTGGCGATAAAAAAGTTTATGCTGGATTGACAAGAATAAAAGGCATTTCTTGGGCAATTTCAAATGCTGTGTGCCTGAAAAATAAGATAGACAAGGACAAAAAAATAGAAAGTCTTACAAAAGAAGAGATAAAAATAATTGAGGAAGCTATAAAGGCTCATGATTTTCCAAAATTCTTACTTAACAGAAGAGAAGATTATACTACTGGAGAAAATACCCATTTATTTGGATCTAGTTTAGACATGGCAAAAGAACTTGATATAAAAAGATTAAAGAAGATCCGATCATATAGAGGACTTAGACATGCAACAGGCCAGCCTACAAGAGGACAAGCAACAAGAAGTCACTTTAGAACAAATAGAAAGAAAGGTGTTGGAGTGAAAGAGAAAAAAGTAATTAAAACAAGTCCTCAAACAAAGTAAAATGCCAAGAAGAAAACATAAAAAGTATAATAAACCAAGAAAATTATTCGATATAAATGTAATCAAAGAAGAAAAGAATCTTATAAAGAAATATGGTCTGAAAAATAGAAGAGAGGTATGGAGAGCAAATTATTATATAGGCAAACTAAGAAATATTGCAAAAGGATTAATAAAAGCAGAAGAAGAATTAAAAATAGAATTTATTGAAAGACAAAAAGAAAAAGGATTTAATGTAAATACAATCGCTGATGTACTTGCTTTAAATAAAGAAGATTATCTAAAAAGAAGACTTCAAAGCGTAGTTTTTTCCAGAGGCTTAGCAAAAACTTACAAACAGGCAAGACAATTGATAACACATAGAGGTGTTTCTCTTAATGGGAACAAAATAGATTCTCCTTCTCATCTTACCACAATTGAAGAAGAAAATAATCTTTCTCTAAAGAAAATGGTAACCAAACCACTCTTGGAAGAAGATAAAAAAATACTTAGGGCAATGAAAGAAAATGAATGAAGATAAACAAGAAGTTGGCACAGAAAATTTGGAAGAGAAACAAGAGATACAAGTAGAAAAAAATAAAATAGACAAGCAAAGAACAGGCGTGCTATATATCTATACCTCAAAGAATAATACTCTGCTCAATCTTACAGATATTGCTGGAAATACTCTCTCGAGATCTTCTGGAGGAATGAATACTAAACAATCAAGATTAAAATCTTCTCCTACTGTTGCTATGTTTGCTGCTAAAAAAATATCTGAAGATGCCAAAGAGCATGGAATTACAGATTTGTTTATCAGAATAAAAGCAGAAACTGGGGAAAGTTCTCCTGGAAGTGCCTCACACGCTATAATTAAGGCTTTAAGCAGAGAAGATTTCAGAATAATTAGTATAATGGAGATTACTAAAAATCCTCGGGGCGGACCAAAAAAGGCTGGTGGACGTAGAGGAAGAAGAGTTTAAACTAACTAAAGATTTAAAAGACAATAAAAATTGATATTAATATGATAGAAGTAATAGAAAAAACTAATGAGAAAGTAAGATTTAAACTAAATATGTCTCTTAGCTTAGCTAATGCTTTAAGGAGAAGTGTAAATTATATCCCTGTACTTGCTATAGATAGTCTTGAAATAAGCAAAAATGATTCTGCATTATATGATGAGATAATTGCTCATAGAATGGGTTTAGTGCCTTTAAAAAATGAAAAATTGAAGCTACCTGAAGATTGTGATTGTGGAAAAGAAGAGGGGTGTGGGAAATGCTCTATAAAATTTAAATTAAGTGCAATAGGGCCTTCTATGGTTTATTCTGATCAACTTAGCCCAAAAGGAAATGTAATTTATAAAATGCCTGTAACTTTATTGGAGAAAGATCAAGAGTTAGAATTTGTTGCAATTGCTAAAATGGGAATTGGTGTTAAACATGCTAAATATTCCCCTGGAGCAATTTATTACAAGTATGAAGAAGATTCTCTTGATGGAAATGAAGAAAATTTTAAAAAATTAATTGAAGATTCTAAAAAGGACAAAGAAAAAGATATTATTATTTCCATAGAGTCGTGGGGGCAAATGTCTCCAAAAGAAATTTTTAGCGGGGCTGTTGAAATCTTAAATAAAGAAATAAGCGAATTTATTAAGAAGATAAAATAATATGGGCTTAGGTTCAAAAGCCCTTCGTGAAAGATTATATGCGAGGGTGCCTGAGCGGTCAAAAGGGTACGGCTAAGGCGAGGAGGTTCGCGAGTGTAAAAGCTCATAATATGCGAACGAAACTCGGAGAAACCGTATGACTTAGTGTCTTCCTAGGTTCAAATCCTAGCCCTCGCATAAAAATATTAAAAATGATAAGCAAAACAAAAGTTAATGAGCGAATGAGAAGAAAAACAAATCCTTATTTAGTGGAAACGCTAGCAATAGCAAAGAAAAATTCTCCTGAAGTTGCAAGTGTTTTATCTAGGCCATCTAGAAGGCAGGTAATAGTAAATGTTCAAAGAATAAACAAGGAAAAAGGAGAAAGAATAATTGTTCCAGGAAAGGTTCTTGGCTCGGGCAATATAACAAGAAAATTCAAAGTTTTTGCACTGAAATTTTCTGAATCAGCAGAAGAGAAATTAAAGAAAGCAGGATGTGAATACAAAACGATTTTAGAGGCTCTAAAAAGTGGAGATAAATTAAAAGGAGATATTTTATATGGATAAAATAATAATTGATGCAGAAGGTATTCCGAGAGGAAGAATTGCAAGCTATGTAGCAAAAATAGCTCTTGGTGGAAAAGAGGTTGCTATTATAAATTCAGAAAAAGCTATAATCAGTGGTGCAGATAAGAGTAATATAAGTGACTTTAAAAGATTGCGAGCACTTAATACAATAAAACCTGAAAAAGGTCCGTTTTTCTCAAAGAGCACTGAAAAAATAATGAAGAGAACTATTAGGGGCATGCTTCCAGATTTTAGAAGAGGAAAAGGAAAAGAAGCTTGGAGAAGAATAAAATGTTATAATGGCATTCCTGGAGAATTCAAGCATGAAAAAGCGATAAAACCGGAATTGCACAAACCTGAGAAATTTATAACAATAAAAGAATTGAGTGATAGAGCATAAATATGGGATTAGAAAAAATTAATCAAATAATTGTTGTCGGCAAAAGAAAAGCAGCGATAGCAAAGGCTACTATAAAAGCTGGAAGTGGAAAAGTCACAATAAATAAAATCTTTTATCAAAATTTGAATAAGTTTCATATGATGTTAATAAGAGAGCCTTTGGACATAGCAAAAAAAATACTAGGAGATCTTAAGGCGGA
>CAYHEY010000042.1:0-6359 GCA_964355735.1 Candidatus Woesearchaeota archaeon | reverse complement strand
CTTAAGCTTAATAGTCCAGAAGACCTCATAATCTTTCTCTTTAAATAAACCAAAACTAGCCAACAAATAACTTTAAAAACATTAAAAATGGTAGAATAGAGTAAAAATGATATCATTGAAAAAACCGCTAAAAAAACCTATCTGGTTAAAGTACACAGAAACAGAAGTAAAAGAAATAATATCAAAGATAGTAGAGAAAAATCCAGAGATTACTGCTGAAAAAATCGGACTTATACTAAGAGATAATTATGGAATACCAACAACAAAGATATATGGATTCAAAATAGGCAAAGTTCTAAAAGAGAACAAAAAATACGAATCTCCAGATATAAAAAATTTAAAAGCAAAAGTAGAAAATATAGAGAGACACGGCTTAAAAAATAAAGGAGATAAAAAAGCTTCTCGAGCACTAATAATTGCAAGATCTAACTTAAAAAAGGTTAAAGATTACAGCAAATAGTATTAATTAAAAATTAATATTCCTCTGGCTAAAAGTCAAAGAGCAGTAATCTTTTTTATGAGGGTAAAAGAGAAAATGCTTGAAAATATAAAAAAGTTTACTTCAGATTTTCTTCAGATCGCTCAAAAGACAGAGATTCTTATAATAAGTCATTTTGATACAGATGGTATAACCTCTGCAGCCATACTCGGAAAATGTCTAAGAAAACTTGATAAAAGATTTTCTTTTAATATAGTAAAAAGCTTAGAAAGAGAGCATATAGAAAATCTGCCAAAAAATAAAACTTTAATCTTCCTTGATCTTGCTTCAAATAGTCTAGAAGACCTAGCAAAACTTGAAAATCGTATATTTATCATAGACCATCATGAGATTAATCTTCCTGAAAAACTTCCTGAAAATATAAAGATTCTAAACCCACATATTCAAAAAGCAGAGGAAATGTCGAGTTCTTGTCTAGTCTATCTTTTTGCAAAAGAGATTATAAAAAAAGATACTGAGATGGCAAATCTTGCCATTATTGGCATGGTTGGGGATATTCTCGAAAAGAAAATAGGCCCTCTGACAAATACAACGCTAAAAGATGCAGATCTGATAATAAAAAAGGGTTTACTTCTCTATCCTTCAACCAGACCACTAAATAAAGCTCTTGAATATTGTTCAAATCCCTATATCCCCGGAGTTACTGGAAATTCTGTTGGTGCTTCAGATATACTAAGAGAAGCATCAATCAACTTTACAAAGGGTGGTTATAAGTCTCTGATAGAACTTGACGAAGAAGAAATGAAAAAACTGGTTACAGCAATAGCTCTTAGAATACCTGATCACGAAAAAATGAAAGAATTTATAGGAAATCTTTTTCTAGTTAAATTTTTCAATAAAAGAGAAGATGCTCGAGAAATTTCTGCTCTAATAAATGCTTGCAGTCGTATGGGCGAACCAAACACCGCCTTATCCCTATGTATGGGAAGCGAAACTGCAAAAAAACAGGCAGAAACAGTATATATCAGATATAAAAAAGACCTTATAGAAGCTCTTAACTATGTAGATACTAATCCGAAGATAGAAGGCAGAGAGTATGTTATAATGAATGCAAAAGATAGAGTCTCTGATACTATTATAGGGACAGTAGCTAGCATAATGTCTATGTCTGCTATGTATAAAGAGGGCACAGTAATAATAACTATGGCTTATAATAAAGATAAAATAAAAGTTTCCTGCAGAATAAGCGGCATAGAGAAAAAAGAAGATAACCCAAAAAATCTAAGAGATATAATGAATGAAATTACAGATTCTCTTGGCGGAGAATCTGGCGGCCATAAATTTGCAGCAGGTTGTATAATAAACAAAGAAAAAGAAGAAGCTTTCATAAACCTTATAAAGAAAAAACTGGACTTCGAAGTTGTAAAGATTTAAAATGAAAGTAAAATACCTAAAATGCACTTATACTAAAATTTCTGAAGGAGAATATGGTGTTAATTTTAATGCACGCAATCAAAACTGGTGTTTTGTTAATAGGGCTGATGTTCTAAGCTCAAAGAATAATCAAGGTTATGTAAAATGTCTCTTAGCAGAAGACCTAGAGCGAGAAGCCATTGTTTGGATAAATGATTTAGGCGACCATAGACCCTCACCATTTAGAGTCTCAAAAGCAGATCTAATAGATAGAACAGATGGATTAAAGGCAGCATAAATCTTTAAAAACCCACTTTCTATTGTTTCTATAACAATATGGCAAGAAAAAGATTCATAAAAGTTAGATGCCAGGCATGCAAGAACGAACAAATAATGTTCGAAGGAGCAACAACAAAAGTAAAATGCCTGATATGCAATGCAGTCATAGCAGAGCCAAAAGGCGGAAAAGCAGAACTCAAAGCAAGACTAGTTGAAGTTTTGAATTAAAAATTATCTTCCTTATCTACACGAATATTTAAAAGCTCAAACTATTTCCTATTATTATGGTAAAACCCCATCTTGAAGAAGGTCAATTAGCCTTATGTACTGTAACAAAGATAATAGGTACAACTGTGTTTGCACATCTTGAGGATTATAACATAGAAGGAACTATTAGTTTTCCAGAAATAGCTCCAGGAAGAATAAGAAATATAAGAGACTATGCTTTTCCAGGAAAAAGAATAATATGCAAAATTCTCAGCATCAGATCCGGCTCATTAGAATTGTCTCTAAGACGAGTTAAAGTTAATGAAAGAAATGATTTTAATGAAGTTTATAAAAAAGAAAAAAGCGCGACAGCCATGCTTAGAACAATCCTTGGAGAGAAATCTTCTGAAATAATCTCAAAAATAAAAGATGATGAAAGTTCTCTTATAGAGTTTATTGAATCTGCAAAATCAGATTCAAAATTACTAGAAAAATATTTTCCAAAAGAACTTATCCCAAAGATAGCCGAGATAATAAAAGAGAAGAAGTTAAAAGAAGCTATTCTGAGCAAAAAGTTCTTGCTCTCCAGCAAAGCTTCAAATGGCGTATTTTTAATAAAGAATATAATTAAAGAATCTTCAAAAAATATGAATGCAGAGATAGCTTATATTGCTGCAGGAAGATATTTACTAAAAACAAAAAGCCTTGATTTAAAACAGGCTGATCAAAATTTAAGAAAAATACTTGCTTCAATAGAGCAAATGGCAAAAAAGAATAATTGTTTATTTAATGAAGAAAAAAGTTAACTATTTTAGAAAGAAATTATAATTTTTTCTGTATATCTTTCTCAATCAACTTCCCATACTCTCCATCATAACCCGGCTTAACTTTCAGATTAGCAATTCTACTATCTACTATAAGTTGTGCAAGTTTTTCATGCTTATCTTTACCCAATTCTCCAAATAAAATATTTCTATCTACTCTTAAAAGAATATTAAGTTCGTTTCCAAACTTCTCAATAAGTTTGTCATAAATAGCCCAAGTTTTTTTGCTTTCTACTTTAGTTTTAAGATAAAATGCTATTAACTCGTGAAGAGGAAGTATTTTATGAAAAGGTTTTGCATTAGCAGGTATTGTTTTATTGTCTGTAAGTTCTTCTACTCTGTTTTCTACCCCGATTACAATCTCTTTTTTGCAAACAGGGCATATTCCATTAATTTCTTGAGATTTTTTAGGCGAACAAGAAAAATTACATAATCTATGACCATCCCAGTGATATTTTCCATATTCTGGCGGAGTTTCAATTGTGGATTTAAAACTTTTATTTCTTATCTGCTCAATTATTTTATCATAACTCAGCTCACCTTTAATCGAGAATATTGTCGCTTCTCTTCCAAGTCTCCAAGGCCAGAAAGAATGTGAATCTGAAAAACTGACAATTGCTTTCTCCCCTAATTCTTTAATCTTCCAGTTCATTTCAGGATCACTAGACATCCCAGTTTCTATTGCATGAATATTTTTGTATTGACTTCCAAAAGCTTCTCTCAAACTATTAAATCCAGACATGCTTCCAAATACTCCAAACCAAGAAGTCCAGATATGTGCAGGAATTATCTCTATTTTTTCGTCTATTTCTTTCAGAACTCTGACAAATTCTTCGCAAGTAATCTTAAAAATTGGTCTCCCATCATAATCTCTTCTACCTTTACTACTCAGATAATTATTTATTTTTTCATTAATTTCAAGATTAGGAACAAGATAAACTAAATGAACTCTTCTTCCTTTTCCCCCAGCAGTAAATACTAAAGAAATTTCTCCTGTCAACATAAAAGGAAACTCTCCCACCTCATCAGCATACCAAAATATACCTTTTCTCTCTGAAAGACTTCCTTTTATTTCCTCAAGCCATTTATCGTGAGAAGCATCTCCTGTCCCCAGCAAACTTACGCCCTTAATTCTCGCCCACTTAACAAGATTGACTATATTCAAGTTTATGCTTGTTGCCCTAGAATATTTAGAATGCATGTGCAAATCTGCGATAATGTCTCCTTCTTCAAGTTCAGCAGGCTTAAGTTTCTCATTGCTGGCCTCAAGATTAACTATTGCATCTTTTATGAGGCTCAACATAAAATTAATATCACCATAATAAAAGCAGATAGCTTAAGCTTTTAAACATTTATAGACTGAAAGTGTAATTAACCCCACTCGTTCTAATTGGATAGAAAAGTTTAAGTAGTTAGACAACTTAAAGGTACCATGAGAATTCTTCTTTCTAAAAAATCTAGATTGAAATTACTAGGGATACTAAAAAATAAAAATAAAGTAAATACTTTAAAAGAATTAGCAAGCTCTATGAGTACTCCTTTTAAAACCCTAAATCAGTGGATTTATGGGCACGGATATATTTCTGAAAAAATCCTCCCTACCAATTTTGAAGAAGAGTTAGAGGTTATAGACAAACAAGAAGATAATTGGGGTCAAATTAAAGCAGGTAAAATCGGGGGTAAAGAAAGTGTAAAAAAGTTAAAAATGCTTTTAACACTTCCAAAATATAAGAAAATGCGATCTGAAGCAGGCAAGAAAACTATGGGTTTACTATGGAAAAAATATGGGGCCGATTTAGAAAAAATGGCCACACGAGGAAAAATAAGAAAAAGAGAAAACAAAAGCAAAATGTTAGAGAAGGAAAATGAAAATTATTTTACAAATGAGGAGATATATTTAGAGAAGAATATTACTTACACCCAGGGAGATATTAAAAAGAAAATAATATTTCCTAAAAAGATGACTTCTGAACTTGCAGAAGAAATTGGAGTTCATTTGGGGGATGGTTGTCTGTCAAAGAGCAGAAATTATTTTTCTGTAAAAACAAACAAAAAAGAAGAAAATTATATGCGATACTTATTTCAATTATACAAAAGATTATATAATCTAAATTTAAAATGGATGACACTTCCAAGCGTAGTTGGTTTTGAAGTTTATTCTAAAGCATTATGCGAATTCAAAAATAAAGTTTTAGGTTTGCCATATGGCGAAAAAATTAATAAAATAGAAATACCCAAGGCAATTTTAGATACCCGAAATAAAGAAGTTTACAGGGCTGTGATAAAGGGATTATTTGATACCGATGGATGTATCTGCATTATAAAAAAGAATAAAAAAGATTACCCTATAATCTCTTTATGCATACACTCAGAAAAATTAATTTTACAAGTCAGCGAAATGTTAGAAAAATTAGGGTACATTTCATTTCACGACAAGCAATCAATTGCTTTAAACGGGATAGTAATGTTTAAGAAATGGGCAAAAGAGATAGGTTCAAATAATTCAAAAAACTTTAATAAGTTAATAAGGGCGAGTAGTATAACTGGATAGTACGAGACCTTGCGGAGGTTTTAATCCGGGTTCAAATCCCGGCTTGCCCTTTTGTATTTTTATCTAAGTTCAAATCTTCGTGGGGGCGTCTATCTTTTCTTCAAAAAAATTCCAGCAATCAATATAAAAACAATTCCAATTATAACTCCAAAAACATCAATTCCAAAATCTGCTAAACTCATTACTCTATTTGGAACAAAATACTGATGAACTTCGTCAAGACCAGCATATACAGAGCAAAAAATAAATGCAAAAAAAGTATATCTTTTTTCTGCTCCTAGAGACAAGAAAGCAAATACTCCAAACAAAAAGAAAATTCCAAAATGATAGACTAAAGAGGTTATACTCAAACCCGGAAAAGGATTAGGCGGAAATTGCAAGGATGAAATATAAAATATAAGTCCACCTGTTAAAATTAAAGAAATTAAAGAGATTATCCGAGATATTTTCATTTTTTTGATTCCGAACTATGTCCAGAACTTCGAACATATATCGGTTCTGGCTTTCTTTGCTGTCTTAATTTAGCAACATCAACTTCCACAGGCAAAGCATAAACAATCTTACAAGAAGGACATTGATATATCTCTTTATGTATTTCATGCAGATGCATAGAATATAAAACAAAAGAAAACCCTGAAGACACATC
>CAYHEY010000041.1:0-6445 GCA_964355735.1 Candidatus Woesearchaeota archaeon | reverse complement strand
TTTAGTTGATCAAACCCACACTTTTAAGTGTGGGTGGCACTTTGTTTTTCTGATATTAATAAAATTAGTAATAGTTGTTTTAAAATAGATAAAAGAAGGTAATTTTAATTAGATGGTAAGTATTCTGATTTAATGCACTTAAATTATACTTCGTATTATGGAACTTATTAATTTCTAAGCGAAATTCTTGAGCTAGCGAAAGAATTGAGAAAATAATACAAGTGAGTTACATCAGATATCTGTTTTTCTGATACTTTTATAAAACTTTTATCACATACTTTTATAAACAATATTCTTCTATGAAGATAATGGCCAGAGAAGACAAAACAACTCCGCTTTCTATAGAGCAACTCTCAGATTTAGTTGAAGAACTCTCAGAGATAAGAGGAAGACATACAGAGCTAGTTACTGTTTATGTTCCATCAGGAGCAAATATAAATGTCGTTATAAATCAGCTAGATGCAGAGAAGTCGACTGCAAGAAATATAAAGAGTAAAACAACCCAGAAAAATGTTATAGAAGCTCTCGAGAGAGTAGCAAGACAATTAAGAACACTAGGTCAGCAAACCCCAAAGAACGGGATAGCTGTATTTTCAGGAAATGTTTCTCAGACAGAAGGTCAAGAAGATATGAGAATTTGGGTAGTAGAACCACCAGAAACATTAACAACCCGATTATATAGATGTGACCAAGTTTTTATTCTAGAACCCCTTAAGGAAATGCTTGAAGAAAAAGAAATCTATGGTTTATTTGTTATAGAAAGAAAAGAAGCAACAATAGGGATCTTAGAAGGGAAAAAAGTAAGAATACTTCAGCATTTTGAATCTGGTGTTCCTGGTAAAGTCAGGGTTGGTGGCCAATCGGCTCAGAGATACCATAGGATAACAGAAGGAAAAGCAAAAGACTTTTATCGAGAATGCGCAGATGCTCTAAAAAAACATTTTTTTGACATGAAAAATTTAAAAGGCATATTAATCGGCGGACCTATTCCGACAAAAGAAGAATTTCTTAAAGAAGGCCTTCTTGTTACTGCTCTTAAAGAAAAAGTTATAGGCCTGAAAGATATAGGCTATGCCGATGAGCATGGAATAAGACTTCTCGTTGATTCAAGTCAAGATTTACTGGAAAAACAAGGAATAATGAAAGAAAAAAAATTAATGGAGAAGTTTTTTAATATGCTCGGCAAAGAGAAAAATAAAATAGCTTATGGTCTGATTGAAGTCAAAAAAGCCCTAGAATTAGGAACTGTTCATACTTTATTTCTCAGTAAAAAAGTAGAAAAGCCAATAGCGAAAGAACTTGAGTCTATGGCAGAGCAAACCTCAACAGCGATAGAGCATATTTCTGTAGATACAGAAGAAGGTCAGCAATTCTACAATCTTTCAGGCATAGGCGCTATTTTAAGATTCGCGATGCATACTAATTAAATATAATTAATAATAAATAAAAAGAAGAAAAATGGAACTAACATCTAAAAGCCAGGAAGAAATTGATGAATCAGAAGAAAGAAAGAGTCTCAAGAAAATAGAAGCAGCTCTTTTTCTATCAGCAAGATACATCAGCATTAAAGAACTTGTCGAGCTAACAGACATAAATCCTCTTCTTCTAAGAGAATTTCTTGAAAAGCTTAGAGAAGATTATCAAAAGCGAGATTCTGCTATAGAGCTTCTAAATCGCGATGAACTCTGGAAAATGGATATAAAAAGTGAATATTTTGATTTGATAAATAGACTTGCTACAGGAAGCGCAGAGTTTACAAGAGCAGAACAAGAAACTCTTGCTATAATCGCCTATAAACAGCCTGTAAAACAATCAGTAATAATTAAGATAAGAGGAAATAAAGCCTATGAGCATATTAAACACTTTATAGATATAGGCTTATTAAAATCCAAAAGAGCAGGCCACACACTAGAGTTAAATTTAAGTGAAAGTTTCTATGATTATTTTCACTTAGAAAAGAAAGAAAATAATAAAGAACAAAATTCAAGTAGAGAAGAGCAAAGAGACAAAAAAGAAGACGAAAACAAGATAAAACTCGGAGAAGATTAATGGAATTTATAGCAATCTTATATTTTGTTTATATGTTTATAGCAATCTACTTTTTACTGATAACTCTTCTTCTTTACTTCAAGAATAAAGATAAACTCTTTTTCAGTCCGCTTATGACTCGGGCTTATTCAATTTCTGTTTTAATTCCAGCCTATAATGAAGCGAAAACAATAGAAAAAACAATTAAAGCGTTATTTGCTATAGATTATCCAAATATAAAAGAAGCAATAGTGATTAATGATGGTAGCAGAGATAATACTCTCGATATAGTTAAATCCCTTATGCCTCTTTATCCTAATCTTAAAATAATAAATAAGAAGAATTCTGGAAAAGCTGATAGTCTTAATACTGCACTAAAATTTTGCAAGGCAGAGTTAATTGTTGTTCTTGATGCCGATAGTTATCCTGCTCCTGATTCTTTCAGCAAGATGGTCGGTTTTTTTGACGATGCAAGAGTTGGAGCAGTAACTCTTACCTGTACTCCCAAAAATCTTGATACTTTTTTAGGAAAGATTCAAGCAATAGAATATAAAGTAATAGCTTTCACAAGAAAATTACTAGAATACATAGACTCTATTTATGTAGTAACAGGAACATCAGGAATGTACAGAAAAAAAGCACTAGAAGATATAGGCGGTTTTGATACAACAAACATCACAGAAGATATAGAAGCCACCTGGCATCTTATTCATAATGGCTGGAAAGTAAAAATGGCTATGAATGCCAATATTTACACAGAGGTTCCAACAAAGATAAAACCTTGGTATAGTCAGAGAAGACGCTGGGCTCTAGGCGGCTTACAATGTATAAGCAAATACAAATCCTCTTTTCTTAAAAAAGGTATGTTAGGAATATTTATTGTTCCTTTTTTTACACTTGGTCTTTTCTTGGGATTAATAGGTATAGTACTCTTCCTTTATTTACTCTTAAGAAGAGTTCTTTCTTCCTATCTTCTAACAAAGTATAGCCTCCAAATTGATGTGCCTATTGTAACAATGGATGAATTTTATATAACTCCAAGTGTTCTCAATTATTTTGGAATAGTTCTTTTTGTTTTATTTTTAATCTTTAATTTTTATGTTTTATCCATAATGAAAGATAAATTAATTAAAAAGCAAAGCTTTTTTAATCTGCTGTTCTATATGACTATATACCTTTTAATTTATCCAATAGTACTCATCGCATCGATAAAGCACTATATAAAAGGTAGAAAAATCTGGGGAGAGAAAAAATAAAATGGAATCAAAAAATAAAAATATCTTTTGGGAAGCACTATTGCTGGCAATATTTATATTTGCTTCAGGTATGTTTCTCGGTTATCTGTTGGAAAAAAACAGAACAGCCAATATACTAGCATTATATCAACAATCAGAATTAGATATAATGGATATTAATATTCAAAGAGAAATACTTGCATTAGACAAAATTGATTGTCCCAAAGCTTACGAAGAGTCTATTAAATTTGCAAATAGAATCTATGATGAAGCAGTTCTATTAGCAAGATATGACTCTTCAAATAAAATAAGCAGAGACATAGAGATTAAGAACAAAAAATATGATCTTCTAAGAGCAATACTCTGGACAAATCTTATTACAATTAAAGAAAAATGTAAAACCCATCCAATTAATCTTGTCTATTTCTACGAGTATAACTCTCAAGATATAGATAAAAAAGCAGAACAAGAAGTCTTCTCAAAAAAACTGCTAGAAGTAAAGACAAAATATCAGGATAATGTTATTCTTATACCTATAGCAGGAAATCTTGATATAAACTCTATAAACTATTTGAAATCTCAATATAATATTACTCATCTTCCTGCTATCCTAATAAATGAGTCTTATAAGATAGAAAGTTTAGTTGAGTTAACAAATCTGGAGCATTATCTTCCAAAGATGATAATTTTATAAACTCAAAACACCCATACCTAATATGAAAAAAGAGCAGAAAAAAGTTAAACAAAAAGATCAGAGCAAAGAAAAGCAAGACAAATCTCCAAAAAAGGTAAATCTTTTTTTATTATCTGCTTGGGCAGGAATTGCTTCTGTTGTTTTCTCTTCGATTAACAGCCTTATTTCTTCATCAATTTTTTCTACTATCTGCTCATTTCTTGTTCTTATTTCTTCATTGTTTTTTACTTATGGTTTCTTTGAATTAGGAAAAAGATACAACAACAAATTTCTGAAAATATCCTCAATAATCCTAATAGCTCTTTCAGTAGTTTATTTTATCTCTTTAATGGTTCTTATTGTGCCCTCTGTTAGTAATATAGTAGTTTTGGTAGAAGAAAAAGCTAGCTCTTTGGGGCTAAGCCTTGTAGATTTTCAAGGTTTAACAGAAGAACAACAAACTTCGTTTATACAAGGTATTCTTTCTAATCCTGATTTTATTTACGAGCTTTACACAATAGGCATAACTTTCGCCTTTAATATTTTGCTCTTATTTCTGACTTCTATAATGTTCTTTATTTATTTAATGAAGCTTAAAGAGATAAAATATGCTTCTCTAACAGGAAAAATCTTTTTTATTTCACTTGGACTCTTTATTTTGAGCTTTCCTCTTATGCTCGTTTTTATAGGTATTCTCACACTCGTCTTAAGCCTTTTAGGACTTTTTGCTTCTTATATTTTTCTTATAGTAATATTATTTGATGAGGCAAAAAAACAAAATTAAAAATATAATTGCATCAAGCGAAGTTCTAGATTAATAAACTTGGGTTGTCGAAAAATACTTCTAAACTCCTTTTAAGTTTGCTATTACTTGCTCAAAAATCTAGGTTTATTCAAATTTCTTGCTAAGTTATACTGAAATTATTAATATTTTATCTTGCATTTTAAAATAGAAATTATAGAATTAATAACTGAAAATTTTCATACAATAATATATTCTTGAAGAGTATGAAAATTTTATTTGAAATCTCATCTATTCTCGAGTTAGAAAAAGCATTGATAGTAGTTATATTCAAGGACTTATTCAATTGAGCAATTTTAAGCCTTGAATAGATAGAAAAGGACATTCATCTGCTTAATTTATTTTGTCCTTTGCTATATATTAAAAATAAGGGTCTTTTCTTATAGCTTATTAATAGACTTCTTAGCCCCACAAGCTAAACAATGTATAAAATTAAATCTATCTTCTTTTAAAATTTCTGTATCTGGTTTTTTACATTCTTTGCATACGACATAATTCTGAACATATAACTGTATCTTTTCATTTATTAAAGAACTAGATATTTTTCTAGTTAGCACAAGTCTATCTCCTTTCATTACTCCAGGACTTGCAAGCTCTCTAAGCAGGAATTTAAGCACCTGCTCGCTATCTCTTCTTATATAAGCAGATATTTGTTTAAAATTAGTAATAATTGTCTTCATACCCTCTACATGACCCTCAACTCGAGGCACTTCAAATCTGTCTATTTTGGATTCAACTGGCTTTATGCTTTTATAAGCCTCTTCAAGCAGTTCTTCATAACTCTCTGACTTATTATTTTCTTTATTTTCCATTATAAAATTAGAATTCTCTGGTTTTTAAAGCTGATTATCGGACAAGAATTCTGATTTTATAGACTGCTTATAAATGAAGAAAAGCTCGCAAGGGTTTTACACTTTTCAGGTTAAGAAAAGAATATTGTTATCACTACTTAGTTAATATAAAACCGAAAGCTTTATAAATAAAGGTTTTCTATAAAAAGCATGAGCTTATCATTAAACGAAACACAGAAATATAAAGAATTTTATGGCAGTAATTTAGAACAAATGCCTCTTCTCATTAGTGGAAAAAACGAAGAAGGCGAGCAACTGGATGTTCCAAGAACTCCTATGCCTTTTGCAGTATTAATGGAAAGAAGAGTTAATTCACAATTAGGTGATTGGGGAGATAATTATTTTGATTTAGGAGATGGCATTGCATATTCTACAGGAACAAACTTTAAAGTTGCTTTAGATGCCCCACAATTAAGAAGTATAAATCCTAAAACAAAACTTCAAAATGGAGCTTTAATATTGGGAGACGAAGAAGCTTATAAAATAGTAAATGGTGAAGAATTTGATAGAAGTCAGATTATATTAGAAAGACCTTTAACTAAAACTGAAGCAAAAGCCCATCCTGTTTTATTAGCTCTCGCAAGAGGAGATAAATCCTTGCTTAATGCTTATATTGATAAAACATTTACAGATGCAAACCAGAGATTTAACTATGATAAAAATACAGGTTTATATCTAGCTTCATCTCAGAATGTTCCAACAATGCGGGCGTTCGTTGTCTACGGGCTTGAGGGCAGGTCTAATGTCGATGGCGGGAGTGACCTTGGCGATGGCAATGGTCGCCTCGTTGGGTTAGCGCCAGAGGCGCCGAGTGCTTCGGCAGGGCAAATTATAAAACCAACACTTGAACAATGTT
>CAYHEY010000040.1:0-6496 GCA_964355735.1 Candidatus Woesearchaeota archaeon | reverse complement strand
GTTCAGACGTGTGCTCTTCCGATCTAGTTTTGATGAAGAATCAGGGAATATCTGAGAATCAAATAATAAATAGCCTTAAAGAGGAGAATTTTTCTCCGCTAGAGATAAATGAAGCCATCTCTCAATCAAGGATAAAAGCAGCACTATCAACTCAGGAAACAGAAAATATGAACCAAGAAGAAAATCCAAATCAAGATGCAAGCATAAATCAACAAGAGAACTATGAACAAAATCAGCAACCCCAATATAGCCAAGAACAGCAATACCCGCAATATGCTCAAGAGCAGGCACTTCCAGAGATTCCACAGGATCAAAATCAGCAATACCCACAATATGCTCAAGAGCAATATGGTCAGCAATACTATGACCCCAATCAGCAGCAAGGTTATTATTCTCAAACACTAGATGTAGACTCTGTCAGAGAAATAGCAAAACAAGAAGTAGAAGGAATAACAGGAAAGATAAAAAAAGAAATTGATTCTCTAACAAAGCTGAAAACAGATGTAAATTTTGAAATTCAAAATCTTGATAATCGATTAAAAAAAGTCGAGTCAATTATTCAAGAACTCGAAAAATCTATAATAAAGAAAATAGGTGAATATGGCGAGTCTATAGCAGGAATATCTCATGAAATGAGAGAAACTCAAAAATCTTTTTCCAAAGTTATAAATCCTTTAGTAGATAAGCAAAGAGGAATTACTTCTAAAGAAACTTTTGACGAGTCAACAGATTCTCCTAGCGAAGAAATTATTACAACTCAAACAAAAGTGGTAAAGCATAAAAAAACCAGTCAAAAAAAATCAAAACCAACCCATTCAAAGACCCACACCCACCCCACAAACAATTCTTCTGGCCATCATCTCAGCGGTGTAGAGCATTTTCTCAGATAAATTCAATTTAGTCTAAGAAGCTATAATCCCCCTCTCTAACTCTCTTCAATACCACTTCATAGTTACGACAAACCAAAAGATTTATAAACCTTTTTTTATTATACACACCATGATAGACTTAACTTTTACAGAATACATAGCGCCTTTGCTAGTTTTTGTTATAGCATTTATACTTATGTATGTTCTACTTATAAAAGCCGATATCCCTGGAAATAAAATTGTTCTTGCAATCTTAAGCGGTTTGATAGCTATCTTGCTTGTTTCTTCAACAGATTCTGTAAATTTTCTTATGTCTGCTCTTCCCATTCTTACAGTTATAGCAGTTATTTCTTTGATTGTATTTATATTTCTTGCTTTTTTTGTTACAAAAGATTTTGACCCGTTTAAGAAACCAATTGCTTGGACAGGATTTATAATTGCCTGTTTAGTTATATTGGCTCTTGCCTTCGGCAAATTTCCTGTTTTAAACAGTTTTCTTCCAAATTCATCTTCAACCCTCTCTCCTGAAATGCACAATCTCAAAGACTTTTTTTATTCAAAAGCATTTGGAGATGGTCTTCTTTTTGCTGTCTTTGCATTTCTAGCAGGATTTTTCCTAGTAAAAAAATTCAAGTAAGTTTAGAGTTTTTAATTATAGATGCTTTTAAATTAATAGTATTATCAGAAAAACTTATTAAATAATTCTAGAGCTATTACTAAGGTTTCTTATTCGCAACAACAGCCCAGATTATGCCACCAAGTATAAGCAAAGTAACCAAAGCAGGCCCATATTGATCCCAGACATTATAGCCAACACCGGAATATCCTGAAAAAGTATCTGCAACCATAACAACAAAAGCAATAGCACTTACCCCGAAGATAATATACATAATCCAATTTTTCTTTGCATCTTTAGGATCATAAAATAATCCGAGAAGAACTATCGCAGCCACAAGAACACTTATAGCAACAGCCAAATTTGGAGCCATTTTTTCTATAAAATTTGGGAAATAATCTCCAACAAGACTAAGTAAACCCAGAGCAATAGCAATAATTGCCTGCACGCCCCTATTATCCCCAAGTATCTGAGACTTACTCAACAATCCAAATATTAAAGCAAAGACAAGTAAAAAAGGAAGAATATATTTGAATATGCCTGCACTAGCCCAGGTATTAAGTACATCTGTAACACTCCACTTGCTTGCAGCACTTACAAAACTAATTAAAAGAACAGACCAAATTCCAGACATCAGCCCATATATTAAACCCTTTTTCATTTTTAATCTAGATTTTTCTGCTTTATATATCTTTTGTTTTTTATAGGTTAAACAAACTAACTTTAGCAGAAAAATTAATAAACTAAAAAGTTTTTGTATTGTTATGGAAATAGAAGTAGATTACAATCCTTCTCCTGCAAGGTTCTTTTTTATATCTATGAGTATAAATAATAAAGAATCTATCTCTTTTGATTATACCTCAAAAGCACAGAGAGTTATAAAACAAATTCTAATTAGCAAGAAAGAATTTCCAAAAGGTAAGAAACCAACTTCAGAATGGGAAACTCTTATTTTGAAAGATAGAAAGTTTGTACGAAAGTATCATGTAAAATGGATTGATTTAAATAAAAAAGATTGGGTTAATGATGAAATTTGGGAAACCATATGGGAAAAACCAATTTCAGTAAAATTAAAAAACAAGTTATTGAAATACTCTCAATTGATTTCAGATAACTACGGGGGGTGACACAAATTTTCTAAAAAAGTCAAAGAATTTGAAGATCTAATCTCAAAGGAGATTATAAAATACTAAATCTATTCTTTTTTATCGCCATTTTTTTTGCTAGAATATAAAACTGCTACAATTGCTCCAAGAATTATAGCACCAAATAAAATGTTTACTCCCAAATCTGGATAAGCTTGAACTTTCTCCCAAGCGCCCGTAATAACCGCTAAAGCAACTATAACTGCTAGAGCAAATACTACTCCAAGAACAGTTTTAACCCAGGATTGCAGGGGGTCTCCTGTTTTATTTCCATAGGCAAAACTATAAAGCAACATAAATACAAACAACACAAAAAGAGCAATAACAAAAAATATAATAAACTGATTCACCCACTCAACATAGGTTGAAAAAGTAATAAATATTGCACCAATAACAAAACCAACAATAGCATCAATCTGCCTCTTATCCTTTCCAAGAAGCTCGGATTTCTGAAGTATTGCAAATACAAGCGCGAATATTAATACAAATGGTAGAATTAATTTCTGAAATATATCTGAAACTAAAAATATCGCCATTTTTTATTAATTTTTTATTAAATGCTTGAAACTAATTTTCGCTGGTTAGATTAATAGAATCTTCGCCCAGAGAGTTATCGCTTCCACTGATAACAGGAAGACTAGAGCCATTAATAACAAAAACATCTCCAATAGCCTTAACAAATTGGTGAGGTATTACTACCCCTCTTGCTCCGTTAAGTCCTCTGGACATCTCTTTTGCAACTCTTATTCTCCAGCTGTCTATTTTATTTTCAGCCAAGATAACCTCTTCCACCTCTCCGAAAAGATCTCCTGCATCTGTAAACACTCTTTTTCCAAGCATTGTACTTATCTTTTTTATTCTTAACATATCTAAAATAAAAAGAGGGTATTTATATAGTTTTCTGTTCTGCAAAACATAGATTTTTATACCATAATATCATAAAATATCATGGCAACTAAAAGAGAAGTGATGTCAATTCTACTTTCCATTCTACTAATGGCCATAATGCTGAACTTCTCTCAGGAAGATAGCACCCAAGAAAAATTAATTTTTTCACTCGTAGCTTCTTTTATTGTTATAATCTCCGCAGTATTTTCAAAGAAAATAGTTTCTTCTATCTTAGATGTAAAAATTGAGAATAAAATTTGGGAATTTAAAAGATATTGGTGGACAAGAAGTTCAGAATTAAAACGAGCAATTCCAATAGGCATTCTTCTACCCCTATTATTATCGCTTCTCTCTTATGGCTCTATAAAATTCTTTACTTTTTTACAGTTTAACTCTGAGGCTCTTCCTTCTAAAGTTGTAAAAAAATATGGTTCAAGAAGATTTCCAAATATGATGGATTGGGATGATGCACTAATAAGTTTTTACAGCATGATAGGTGTTTTAATTATCTCAGTAATTTCAAGTCTAATAACTTACAACTTTTTTAATTTCAATGATCTCTCAAAATTAGCTTTCTACTATGCTCTGTTTAATATGATTCCCTTCGGCCAGCTTGATGGCTTAAAAGTCTTCATGGGCTCTCGCCCATTATATATTTTCTCACTAGTTATTCTTATAATTTCTGGCCTAATTGTACTTTTATAAAAAGAGCATAGTCTCACATAAGATATAAATCTTCTAGAAAGTATAAAAGATTATAAACAAAGAAGTTATACTTCATATAATGCCTCACAAAACTCTTACTACAATTCAACCCCGCAAGTATCAAACAGAAATATATGAAATCTGCAAGTCTAAGAACTGTCTTGTTGTTCTTCCTACAGGGATAGGAAAAACCCTCATAGCATTAATGCTTGCAATAAATAGACAAAAAACTTTTCCAACAAGCAAAATTCTCTTTCTTGCTCCAACTCGGCCTCTTGCTGAACAGCACCTTGAATATTTTAAAAAACATCTTCCAGAACTCTTTGCTCAATTAGAATTATTTACAGGAAAAATTGAAGCAGAAAAAAGACAAGAACTCTGGCAAAGAGCAGACATCATCTTTTCAACCCCCCAATGCATTGGAAATGACATAAAAAATAACTTATATGATTTAAGCGAAGTCTCTCTCCTGATAGAAGATGAATGCCACAGATGCCTAAAAAATTATGCTTATACTTACATAGCAGAAAAATACAGAGAAAGCGCAAAAAATCCAAGAATACTAGGATTGACAGCAAGCCCAGGAGCAGAAAGAAAAACAATAGAGCAAGTTGCTAAAAACCTTGGCATAGAAACTATAGAGTTACGAACAAGAGAAAGTGAAGATGTAAAAGAATATCTTCAAGAATTAAATTTTGAGGTAATTAAGCTAGATTTTCCAGAAGAATTTGAATTAATAAGACAACCCCTTCAAAGAATCTTTAATAAAAAAGCAGAAGAATTAAAAAATAGGAAATTATTTTTCATGCCTCCAACAAAAAAATTTCTTCTTGAGGCTCAAATGAGAATAATGCGTGCCATAAGCTCTGGAAATAGAAATTTCAATCTTCTTGCAGGCGCGAGTTGTTGTGCCATAGCCATAAAAGTTCAACATGCCTTAGAATTATTAGAAACTCAGACACTCTACTCTCTTCAGAATTATATGTATGAACTTTTTAGCCAAGCAGAGAAAAAACAATCAAAAGCAGTTCAAAATCTAGTTAAACTGGCAGAATTCAACCAAGCATTCACTGCGCTTGGGGAATTAATTTCTAGAAAAATAGAAAATCCAAAACTTGCAGAGCTAAAAAAAATTGTAACCCAAGAAATAAATGATAATTCTAAAGTGAAAATAATAATCTTCTCCCAGTATAGAGACAATGTTACTAGAATCTGTAAAGAAATGAATTCTATTCCTGGAATAAAGTCAAAGGTCTTTGTAGGCCAGGCAAAAAAAGAAAGCGGAAGAGGCGAGGATAGAAAAAACATAGGCTTAACTCAAAAAGAGCAATCTGAAATAATCCGAGATTTTTCTGCAGCTGAAATTAATGTCATATGCGCCACCTCAATTGGAGAAGAGGGTTTAGATATACCTGAAGTCAATGCTGTAATTTTCTATGAGCCTGTTCCAAGTGCTATAAGAAAAATTCAAAGAGCAGGAAGAACAGCAAGATTAATGAAAGGAAAATTAATTATCCTATTGATTAAAAAAACTCGTGATGAAGCCTATTACTGGGCTGCTTTCAATAAAGAGAAAAAAATGCATCGCGCTATCGCCGGTATAAAAGATGACCTGGATAGCGGAGAATTAAATTTTCAGGATAACGATAAGCAAGATTATAAACAAAGGGGAGAAGAAGAAATTGAAGAGAATAATGAAGATAAACAGGAGACTTTATTTTAAAACAATGACTCTCTTTAACATATTCAAAAAATCTGAAAGAAAAAAATCGAGTAAAGAAGAAAAGCCAAGAATAATAGCAGACATACATGAAAAAAACTCTTTAGTCATAGCCAACATAGTAGAAAAAAATATTCTTGTTGATTTTCAGTCACTTAAAGTAGGAGACTTTGCTATAGGCAATATTTTGATAGAGAGAAAATCTTTCTCTGACTTTATTTCAAGTATGATAAGCAAAAGATTAATAGATCAGTTAAAACAATTAAAACAGTCTAAAAATCCAGTTTTAATACTAGAGAAATATAAAGAACTTGAAAATCTGAGCGAAAAAGAATCAAAGTTAAATCCCAACTCCATAAGGGGTTTTATTCTTTCTATAATCCATGACTGGCAAATCCCTATTATATTCACAAAAGATGAAGAAGAAACAGCCTCTTATTTGATTTTATTGGCAAAAAGACAATTAAAATCTCCAAGCGAGATTTCTTTGCATTCAAGAATCCCAAAAACAAAAAACGAACAAAAACAATATATCTTAGAATCTTTTCCAAGA
>CAYHEY010000039.1:0-6893 GCA_964355735.1 Candidatus Woesearchaeota archaeon | reverse complement strand
CTTACAAGACTAGTGATGGAATTTATTTTGATAGTTCTAAATTTAAGAATTATGCTAAACTTGCAAGGCTTAATGTAGAAAATCTTCAAGCAGGAACACGAGTAGATATAGGTGAAAAGAAAAATAAAACAGATTTTGCTTTATGGAAATTTTCTTCTTCTCAGGAAGGTAAAAGACAACAAGAATGGAATTCTATTTTTGGATTGGGTTTTCCTGGTTGGCATATTGAATGTTCTGCGATGGCTATGAAGTATCTTGGTGAACATTTTGATATACATACAGGTGGTGTAGACCATATTCCTGTTCATCATACAAATGAGATAGCTCAAAGTGAAGCTGCAACAGGCAAGAAATTTGTAAACTATTGGATGCATGAGAATTTTCTTACATTTAAAGGAGAGAAGGTCAGCAAGAGCAAGGGCGGTTTATTTACTTTGAATGAACTTGGAGAGAGAGGATTTAATCCACTTATATACAGGTATTTTATTCTAACAGGAAGCTATAGAAAACCTATTGACTTTTCTCTTGAAATATTGAATAATAGCCAAACAGCTTATGAAAGACTAAAAAATATTATATTTTTGATTAAAGATGATGGAAAAATAAATTCTGAGTATATTGAAGAATTCCAGAAAGCACTCGAAGATGATATTAATACTCCAAAAGCTCTGCAGGTTCTCTGGGGGCTTGTGAGAGATAATAAAGCAGATGGTAAATATAGAACAATACAAAAAATGGACGAGATCTTTGGTTTGGATTTATTGAAGAGAGAGAAAGTTCATGTTCCTGAAGAAGTTCGTGATATTGTGGAAGAAAGAGAAAAAGCAAGAAAGATGAAAGACTGGAAAAAAGCAGATATTTTAAGAGAAAAAATAACAAAATTTGGTTTTCAGGTTAATGATACTCCTGATGGTTGGGAGATAAAAAAGATTTAAATAGTTCGCGATTATTAAAATAAAGTTTAAGATGAAAGCCAATTTTATCCAAAGACTACGAGAAATAGTTGATAGAGAGAAAGCTCGTTATAGTGATGGGAGTTTAGTTGGTTCGACTCCTGTTGCTAATCTTGGTTTGCGCTATGAAGATGCTGCTTGTTCAGCAATAGAAATGCATGAGGCTTTTCTAGCAGGAGATTATGTAGATATTACTAACTGGATTAATCCAGGAGATAGAATAATAAAATGAAAACTCAAAGACAAAAATGCCAAAATAAAGCCGAGAATGAAAAAGATTGTCCTTGCGATGAGCTTGAATGTGAAAGGCATGGAGTTTGTTGCGAGTGTCTTGCATTTCATAGGCAGACAAAAACTAAGCCGATGTGCTTAGATTAGTTTTTTGTTAAATTTTCTTGAACTATAAATCGCTCGCCCATCTTATCTTAAATTAAGGCTCGCGATTTAATCTAATAATTCTAAACTTTCTAGAATAAACAAGCAGGATTATACTTTTATTAGTTATTTTCTTTAGGATGATGCAGATTGCAAACTTGGTAGAATATTAAATTGTATGTTCAAATTTTCCGAACAATTTAAAAACCCAATCATCTTAAGTAAACTATAACCAAAAAGGAGGAAATCAAATGAGTTGTGGATGTTGTTGTGAGCCAAAAAAAAAGAAGGCTGGAAAAAAATCTAAGAAGAAATAGTTTTGCTTATCAGAAAATGAAAAAATTTTCTCAAGAACAATTAGTAAAGTCTCTGAATGAAAAACAGTTGGCTTATTGTAATTTTAATCTTGATAATCCTAAGGGCGGAGAATATATGCTTTGTGTGTTTCATCTGTTGCCTGGAAAAGTCTTGAATACACTTCAAGCAGCATGCGAAGTTGCAGCAGAAAGTTCAACAGGAACTAATTTTAAGGTTAATACAGAAACAGCTTTTTCTAGAAGTTTAAATGCTCTTGTATATAAACTGGATTTAAAGAAAAATTTGGTTTGGATTGCTTACCCTTGGAGAATTTTTGACAGAGGAGCAAATGTGCAGAATATTTTAACTTTTGTAGTCGGCAATGTTCTTGGAATGAAAGAAGTCTCTGCTTTAAAACTGCTTGATGTTTGGTTTCCTTCTGAAATGCTTGAGCATTATCCTGGGCCAAGTTATACTATTGACGATATGAGAAAATATCTCAATGTTTATAAAAGGCCTATTTTAGGAACAATAATTAAGCCAAAAATAGGATTAACAGCAGCAGAATATGCAGAAGTGTGTTATGATTTTTGGGCAGGAGGAGGAGATTTTGTTAAAAATGATGAGCCTCAAGCAGATCAAGACTTTTGCCAATATGATTTAATGGTTAAATATGTAAAGCAAGCAATGGATAAGGCCGTAAAAGAAACAGGCAAGAAAAAAGTTCATTCATTTAATATTTCTTCTCCTGATTTTGATACAATGATAAAGAGATGCGAACTAATAAGGAAGAGTGGTTTTGAAAAAGGAAGTTATGCTTTTCTTATTGATGGGATTACAGCTGGCTGGATGGCTGTTCAAACACTGAGAAATAAATATCCTGAGGTCTTTATACATTTTCATAGAGCGGCACATGGAGCATTTACTCGAGAAGAAAATCCTTTTGGATTTTCTGTTTTAGTTTTATCTAAATTTGCCAGGCTTGCTGGCGCTAGCGGAATTCATACAGGAACAGCAGGAGTAGGTAAGATGGCCGGAAGTCCTGAAGAGGATATTACTGCAGCAGCGAATATTCTTCATTTAGCTGCTCAAGGTCATATATTCAGTCAAAATTGGGCTAGGGTGCCTGAAAAAGATGAGGATATAATAAAATTAGTACATCAGGATCATGCACATCACGTTTTTCATCAGGAAGATAATTGGAGAATATTAAAAAAATGCTGCCCTATTATATCTGGCGGATTAAATCCGACTCTGCTTAAACCTTTCATGGATTTAATGGGTAATATAGATTTTATCACTACCATGGGCGCAGGCTGTCATGCTCATCCAAAAGGAACCCGAGCAGGAGCAAAAGCTCTTGTTCAAGCTTGCGAAGCTTATCAGAAAAAAATTGATATTCATAAATATGCTAAACTTGCTAAAAATAAAGAGCTGGCAGAAGCAATAGAATTCTTTGAAAAAAATAAGACGGCTATACAAAAAGCAACAAGTACAGAAAGAAATTGATTGTTTTCTTGAGTTGCTGAGAAATTCTTTTAGATAAAATACTGCTATAGATAACTGCGTTAGATAGATTATGCTTAGAAGCAGTTATCTAGACAGAGAACTGCGAAAACAATGTCCTCTAAGTTGCGCAGTTGTCTGTATCTCCAAAGACTTAAAATTGAATTAAAATTATTAATAATTAATCTCGTAAGACCTTCGGAAAAAGCGAGCAAGAGGAGCTTTTGGAGAAGGGATTAAATATTCTTTAGGGTTTGTTATGTCAAAGTTTTATGCTATTTATATACAAAGGTCAGTAACTCTAGTTGTTTTTGAAAGTTTATAAATACTAGAAAACTAGGGATTATATGAAAATGCAAGATAATATTAATAATGATGTGGAAGCTTATGGTAAGTATCGTCGGTTTTTTACTTTATCAAACAAGTTAGTTGTTGCTGGTAAAAATGCAGAGCAGAATGAGAAAGTTATAGCTCAAGCAGATAAAGATGAATATGTGCTTCATACAAAAGAAGCAGGAAGCCCTTTTTGTAACATTAAAGCAAATAAAAGTGAAACTAATAAAGAGGATCTTAGAGAAGCAGCTATATTTTGCGCAAAACACAGCCAAGCTTGGAAAAAATCCAAGAAAAAAACAGATATAGAAGTTCATGTTTTTCTAGGCAAAGATATCTTTAAAACAAAAGATATGAAATTAGGAACATTTGGGGTTAGAAAATTTACTAATATTCTAGTAAAAAAAGAGGAGATAGACTAAAATGGCCCTGATAAAACTTCAATTAGGCAAAAAAGGACTTAACTCGGATTTTATAGAAAGTCTGAAAAAATATTTTGAAAGAGCAGATAGCATTAGAGTCAGTATACTTAAATCCGCAACACGAGACAGAGAAGAAATAAAAAAATGGTCTTCGGAGATACTCAGTAAATTAGGAAAAAATTATACCTGTAAGATAATTGGTTTTACACTTGTTCTTAGAAAATGGAGAAAAGCGAGAGAATAGTCTTTGCTTAGATCTTTGCCTCTTTTTTACTCCTTTAACCTAGTTATAGCCTGTTTCACTTTAGAATAGAACTATGTTGTTACTTTCTAAAAGTAACAAACCGAAAGATTTATAAACTCCAGAATACTCAATATATTATCACCTCTTTTTCCAGAGAGAGGCAAAAAGACGTACTATTTTGAACGTTTTCGCGCCTCTCATCTGGTTTATAATCAAATTAAAGAAAGAAAAAACAAAAATAAAAAAATGATAAACGAGACAAGAACAAGTGAAGAAAGTGGATTAAAACAGAAATTACCTCTAGGTAATATTGGAGATTTTATTATAGGAATACCATTTCATTATGTATGCGTCCCCGGTTCTATGATGAGTGGGGAACCTCTTCCAAAAGCAGAGACTAGAATGGAAAGATACGGAAAGATAGTTGGACTTAGTGCGGCTGCACTTACTCTTTTAGGGTGGGGATATATGGTTTTAAATGACAATGGTGGTTTTTTAAACTTAGATTAAATAACAAAAATAAAAGAAACCCATAACTATATATACTCGAGTTGACTAATAAAGATAGAGAAAAGAGAATAATATTCATAAAAACTTAGATTTTTAGCAGAATTTACCTTAATCTGACTTCATAAACGAAGTCTCATGGATTGAAGGCCCTGCTTTTTTATATTATACAAATCATAAAACATCATATTCAATTTATTGAAAAAAGTCGCAGATTATAGGCATTATTTTTTTAAATTCTGCCCCTGCGCAATCATATTCTAAACATCATAAAACTTAACAAAATCAGCAAACTAGAAAACTTTAAACTTCCATACTAAGAACTTTGCTGATTTTGTCTTGCATGCTTACTCCATAAATAACAGGAGATTCTGTTATTAAAGAATCATTGTGCGTGATTATTATATACTGACCGCGATTCATATATCTTTTTAGAAGAACAGCTAACCTTTCACTATTTCTTCTATCTAAAGCAGCATCGATTTCATCAAAGATATAGAAACAATAGGGTTTATATTCTTGGATTGCAAAAATTAAACTCAAGGAAATTAAGGATTTTTCTCCTCCTGAAAGAGAGCTTGTATCAAAATATTTTCCTTTTCCTACTTTAATGAGCATATCTATCCCTGTTTCGAATAATTTTTCTCTATCAACAGGTTCAAGTGTAGCTATTCCTTTATCGCTTAATTGCGTGAAGTTTCTTGAAAATAAGTTATTTAACTCTTCAAGTGTGCTCATAAACGCTTTTCTCTTTTTCTTGTCTATATCTTCTATTACTTTAAGTATTTCTTCTTTTTCTCTGACTATTGTATCAACTTTTTCCTGAATCTTTTCATATTCGAGTTTAACATTATCATAGACTTCGAGTGCGCGCATATTTACATTGCCTATTCTTGCTATCATTAACTGAGTTTCTTCTATTTTTTTCTTGAGTTCTTCTATTGGCATCTTTATTGCTTTAACATCCTTAAACTCTGCTGACTCTTGCTCTATTGCTTCTTTTTGAGCCATAAATTGAGCTCTTTCTATCTTAAGCCCATTTAATTTTTCTTCAGCTAACTGCTTCTCATTATTCTTATGCATCAAATCTCTTTCATAAAAATGTATTTTCTCCTGGTGGGCGTTTTTTTCTTCAAGTATTTTTCTAAATCTTTCTTTAAGCATTCTATCTTGATCATTCTTTTTATCAACAAGATCCTGCTTTTCATCTAAGATTTCATTGACTTCTTTAAGATTATTAGAGTATTCTTCTATCTCTCTTAGGATTTGATTAAGAAGATTTTTATTTCTCTCCATATCTCTTTGCTTGAGTGTAACTTCCATGCCAACATGGGCTTCTTCATGTCTTTCTAATTCTTGAATCTCAAGTCTTAGAGAATCTATATTTGCTTCGCTTGTTTTTACATTTATTATCTGAGACTCAAGATGCTCTTTTTTCTTATCTAATTCTGATTTTTCTGTTTCAAGAATTTCAATATCTTCAGACATCTTTCTCAGACTATCTTTTTTCTCATTAATTAACTCTAATCTTAGTATATCCTGACTTCTCATTCTTAATTCTTCCTCTATATCGCCTATTACTTTACTTAATCTGACAATATTTTTTCCAAATTCTAGAATTTCTTCTTTTAGTTTTCCAATTATGTTTTTATTGTTTTCAATCTGTTTATCAGCATCATCTATAACATGGTTGACATGATCTTTTGTTATTTTTGTTTTGCATAGCGGGCAAGTATCTAAAGATGAAACTTGAGACTTAACTTTAGTATGGTCTGAAATGTTGCTCTCGAGTATAGCTATATTTTTATCATGCTCTGTTCTAAGTTTAACAGATTCATCTACTTCTTTTTTTATCTTCTCAAGAGAGCTCTTAAGAATTATTATCTTTTCTCTGTGGCCCTCAAGGCTGTCTTTTATCTTTATTTCTGACTCAGATTGTCTTATTCTGTTAAAGATAAAATCATGTTCTACTTTTGTTTTATTTATCTGATTTTGTTTTTCTTCTAACCTATAGCTGATAGAAGAAAGCGTTGACTTAAACAAATATAACTTTCTTCTTTGCTCATCCATGTCTCGCAGTTTTTCTTTCTTTAGTTCGAGTTCTTTTCTTACACTTTTACCCTTTGTCTTGCTCATTTCACTAATCTCGCGCTCCATATTAGAAATCATAATCTTAATCTCAGACTCTCTTTTTTTCATGTCTTCAAGCTGGGACTCATAATTGGTCTTTCTCATATCTAAACCACTTAATTCTGC
>CAYHEY010000038.1:0-6896 GCA_964355735.1 Candidatus Woesearchaeota archaeon | reverse complement strand
AGAGAGATCGTCATGATTATTGATGAAAGTCACCATCACGCAACAAGTGATATTTCCCTAAGGCTTATTAATGACATCGGGCCTAAATTAACTTTGGATGTATCGGCTACGCCAACCTTGGAAGGAGATGAAAGGGTAAATGTGGATATTGAAGATGTAAAAAAAGAGGGCATGATTAAGAAAGCGGTTGTTTTGAATGAAAATTTCGAAAATGTTCTAGAAAAAGACAAAATCAGGACAAAACTTGCTAGGGGGAGTGACGAAGTTGTTATTGAACAGGCAATTAAAAAAAGGGATGAAATAGTTAAGGCTTACAAGATAGAAGAAGTCAATATTAAACCTCTAATATTAATCCAGTTACCAGATAGAACTGGTAGCCAAGAGGATATAGCTAGAGAAAGGATAGTTTCTATATTAAAAGATAAATATAATATTTCTACTGAAAATGGGAAATTAGCAATTTGGCTTTCTGGAGAGCATATAAATAAAGATAATGTTGAAAGACAGGATAGCGAAGTTGAAGTTCTTCTATTCAAACATGCGATTGCCCTTGGTTGGGACTGTCCAAGAGCACAAATACTTGTTCTTTTTAGAGAATGGCATAGTGCAATTTTCTCTATTCAAACGGTTGGAAGAATAATGAGAATGCCTGAACCAGATTCAGGATATTACTCTGAAGATATTCTCAATTATGGTTATGTCTACACTAATCTTGATAATATCTCAATTATGGACGATCTCGCCAGAGGATACATAACAATTTACACTAGTATGAGAATAAAAAATTATAAACCCATAAATCTTTTATCATACTATCCAAAAAGACATAGAGAGAAAACTCGTCTTTCTCCTTTCTTCACTGAAATCTTTTTAGATGAAGCTAAAAAGTATGGACTAAAAGAAAAATTAGACCTTAAGGATAAAAAAATAGACATTAGCATTATATCTAATTGGAAAACAGAAAATATAGATACTGCTATTGGAAAAGAAATTGAATCTAATGCCTCAATTAAAGCTAGCAATTTTGATTTACAAAGACTTTTTGATTTCTTTGTTAGAAATCATTTAACTCCCTTTTATCCAGAAGATCGTTCTGTTGGAAGAGTAAAAGAATCAATTTATAATTTTTTTGAAGAAGAGTTAAATCTAAATTATGAAGATTGCTGGGAAGATATAGTAAAAATTGTTCTTAGCGAAAAAAATTCAAAACATTTTTTAGTGTTAATAGATATTTCTAAAACAAAATATAAGGAAGAGGTTATTAAAAAAAGGCCAGAATTAAAGCAATTTGAAGATTGGAATGTTCCAGAAGAACCCTTAAGATATAATGAAAGATTTACTAGAATGGATGAATGTAAGCTTTCAGTTATGCAGCCATTTTATAGCGATGAAAAATGGCAACCTGAAAGAGATTTTATTAAGGAATTAGAGAAATCTAAGAATGTTCAATGGTGGTTTAAGAATGGTGATAGAGATGCGACATTCTTTGCAATCCCTTATGATATTAGTGGAGAACAAACGCCGTTTTATGTAGATTTTATTGTTCTATTTAAAGATGGGAGAATAGGTTTGTTCGATACTAAAAAAGGAAGTACTGCGACAGTGGAAAATGCTGGAGCTAAATCAGAAGCCCTAGCTAAGTACATTCAGGAAGAGAGAAAAATGAAAAAGAAGATTTTTGGAGGCATAGTTGTCCAAGATAACAACAGCCTTTGGAGATATAACGATCATAAAGAATATCACCTTATAGCTGAAAAACCAGAGGATTGGACTCTCCTTGAAGAACTCTCTCAAGGAAAATTAATTTCAAGTGATCCCAAAAATGAAAAGTATGGAAAATAATCTAGAATTCTTAAAATTAGAGTATGATAATTCTAAAACCTGGCTTTTTTCACTTATTACATTATTTGTTGCATTTACAATAGCTTATTACAGCTCTTCTAGTTTATATTTTAAGCAAACCTTACAATTTCTTTTACCCGTCATTTTTGTTTCTATTCTGCTACTTTATTCTATCCAAACATATTATTATCTCAAATTAAGAAATATTTGGAAAGTCCAAAAAAAGAAAAATAAGATTAAAAAATCTAAAAGAATAAACTTGTTTATTTTAATTATTGGGTTTATTCTAATTATAGCGTTTTCTTATCTAACCATCCTTTTTTTACAATGGAATTTTACTTTATATCATGAATCCGGACATATGCAAGCTTGTAAAGCGGTTAATCTCTCTTGTACATTAGAAGATAAATCCTTTAACGAATATTTGACATTTATCAATTATAATTTACTTAATGGCGTTAAATTTTCTGTCGCTATGCAAGTTATTCCGGAGAACATATCAGAATTCTGTAATCTTCAGCCACAGCAACAACAATTAATTAGAGTTGGGGGTTTTAGGAAAGATATAACTGTTTCTTTTATTCTTTTATCTTTATTACTTATGGAATTATTTATATTTTATTATTTTATGTTTATTAAAATGATGTATAAAAAGAAGACTAAATATAGAACTATTATGATCTGGGTAGCAGTTTTATTAATGACAACTATTCTTTTATACTTAAATTTATATCAATTACAGAACTACTTTTCGCAGAATATAGGGGATATGTTTTATTTTCCGTGTAAATAACTAATTTTTCTCTTTCCAACTATAATGTTTTTCTCCACCAACAATAACATGATCTAGAATCTTAATGCCTATTTGATCTCCAGCTTCGGTTAGTTTTTCTGTAATATCTAAATCTTCACTGCTCGGCTCAGGATTCCCACTAGGATGATTATGCACAAGAATAATCTTACTTGCGCTGTTCTTGATTGCAGGCTTAAAAACTTCTCGTGGATGAATGATGCTGGCATCTAGGATGCCTTTTGATATTTCTTGCTCTGCTATTATGTGATTTTGATTGTTTAACATTAGGACATAGAAATGCTCTTCTTTTTTATCCTTGAGTTCTTCGTGCATTAACTTGAAAACATCTTCTGCACAAGTTATCTTCTTAATGGGGGTTTTTGATTGAGCTATTCTTTTTTGAATTTCGGCTATTGTTAAAATTTGCATTGCTTTACTTGGGCCTATTCCCTTTATTTCTTGAAGCTCTTTTAAAGAGCAATCAAAAAGTTTATCTAAGCCATATTCACTAATGAGGCGATTAGACATATCAATAACATTCTCTCCTTTTGTTCCAGTTCTCAAGAGAATTGCAAAAAGCTCTGCATCGCTCAGAGCTTCTGGACCAAGTTTAAGAAATCTTTCTCTTGGTCGATTTTGTTTCGGAATATCTAGGATTTTCATTATATCTTATAGAATAGATATATTTATTCTTTTGGAACGAAATCTTTATAAACTATAAAATCTATAATAATTATAACAAATATAATTTATATAATCATATGAAAAACAAAGCAGATTCGACCTATAATGAAAAGATGACTACTATAGCAATCCCATTAAAAGTAAAAGAGGGCATTCAAGAATATGGTTTAAAGGGAGAGTCTTATGCTGAAATTCTTGAAAGACTACTAAAAAGTGCAAGAGAAAGAATGATAAGAGATGTCTTAATGGACGATAAAGACTGCATCCCAATAGAACAAGCCCTAGCAGAAGCGGAAAAAAGATGGCCGAAGTAATCATTTCTGAAGATTTAACAAAGAAGATTAATAATAAATTTAAAGGCGAATCTGCTGAAGTGTTTAAATTATTGTATTCTTTAAAGGAAAATCCCAAAAAGGGTAAAGAATTAACCCAAATTCAGGGGGTTTTAATAAAAGAAATAAGGTATAATTCTTTTAGATTTTATTTTATAGTGGATGGCTATAAAATAAAGATTCTTGACGATTCTAATTTAATTCATATTTGCATAAAAATCTTAGCCATGTCTGATAAAAAAGATCAGCAAAAAGAAATTGAGAAAATTAAAGATTTTTTAAGAAAATTTGGGAAAGAATCATTAAATTAAGAAAGATAAATAGATATTCAATAACAATTATATTTAAAAGATTTGAGATTATCTAGTTTTATGTTAATCGAATTAATATTGGTAATCTCGATTATTTTTGTATCTCTTATTATTTGTGCTAGATTATGGGCTTTATTAAGAGAATTTTTCCATAGAAACTATTCTTTTTTTGAAATAGTATTTGTTTTGGTTTATTTCCTTGAACAAGCCGTATTTATTCTAATATCTTACTTTTATTCTCCAAAAAATCCTCTTTGGATAGGTATGTTCGCATTAATAGTTATAACTACCGTTTCCATAGAGAAAGTTTTGATGGATAGTAGAAATAGAAGAATAAGTAAGCTTCTATTGAAAAAAAGTTCATTATTCGATATTAGTATCTCTGAGAAAGATAAGATTTTATTAGAGTATAATAAAATAAAGAAAGAATATGAGGCGTTATTAAAAGTTAATGAAGAGTTAATACGAGATTTAATAAGATTTGATGAGAGATTAAAGAAGAAAAGATAACTTCATATCTATTTGCTTCATCTTTTCTATTATGTCTTTGATTATATTATTTGAACTGATTACATTAGAACCAGATACTGTAATCATTCTTTTTTTGTTATCTAGACTCTCTTTTACAACACAAGAAGGTACCACTTTTTTTTCCATAATGACTTTAAGGTAACCGCCTTTAAAATACTTTCTATCTTACTAATTTTCATACACATAAATAATAGTGACTAGTAGAAGTAAAAAAGTTTGAAAACTTACAAATATTCAAAAACTTATCTTAACATTATTAGCAATAAACTTGATTTAGAAATCTCTTTTTGGTTGAGCAGCTAATCGCTCTAGTAAACCCATTAAATCTTCTGTGCTTCTTATTCCGACTAGGTCTGCTTCTCTTAAACTTGCGCCGAGTTCATCATATCCTGTTTGTCTTTCAATTAATAATCGTGATAATAAGTAGAAGGGTCTTATTTTGGCTTTCATAGGTTGGCTAGATAGACTATACTTTTTTATAATTAATTCCCTGGCTTTTGTCATAAGGCCCTCTGATCCTCTTGAAAAAGTTACATTTAGATTTGCTGAAACATCATCTTCTTGTATTTTTTTGGATGTTACAGTTGTTTGATAGGGTATTGAACTTGGTTTTATTCTTCCTGCATAGCATTTATAGCAGGCTACAGCAAAACCTCTTCCAAGATTAACATCACTAATTCCATATCCTAATGGTTGATTTGACATATCTAAATTAATAAACTCCTATTTTAAAGCATTTATATGCTGAAAGCAATATGTTTAAATATTCTAAAGATTTCAAGATTTTATGATAGATATAAAATTGCTTAGAGAAAATCCAAAACCTTACATTGATAATGCTAAGAAAAAAGGAAAAGACACTTCTGTTATAAACGAAGTCTTGAAGCTAGATGAAGAATGGAGGCTATTAAAGACAGAAGACGATAATCTTAGAGCAGATAGGAATAAAATCTCGGAGCAGATAAATAACGCAAAAAAATCAAAAAATGAGAAAAAAGCAAAAGAGCTTATTAGAAAGGCGCAGGAAATTCCTGAAAAACTAAAGAAAAACGAGGAGCAGGAGAATAGGCTTTATAGTGAGCTTCAGGAAAAAATATTAAAAATACCTAATTTAATGGAAAAAAATGTTCCATTGGGAAAGTCAGATAAGGATAATGTAGTAAGAAAAGTGCATGGAAAACCCATAAAATTAAGCTTTGAACCAAAAACCCATGTTGAAATTGCAGAAAAATTAGGAATAGCAGATTTTGAAGCATCTGCAGAAGTAGCAGGAAAAGGATTTTATTATATTAGAGATGAATTAGCTTTATTAAATAGAGCTCTGATAAATTTTGCAATAGATTTTATGGTAAAAAAAGGTTATTCATATATTGAGCCACCACTAATGGTAAATCAAGAAGTTGCTGCTGCTGCAGGAGACCTAAATGCTTTTAGACTTGCGCTATACAAGATAGAAGGAGAAGATGCTTATATGATTCCTACTGCAGAACATGCTATACTTGGAATGCTTAAAAATAAAACAATTCAAGAAGAAAAACTGCCTCTAAAATTATTTGGCTATAGTATGTGCTTTAGAAAAGAAATAGGCAGTCATGGAATAAATGAAAAAGGGCTATGGAGAACGCATCAGTTCAATAAAGTAGAGCAGTTTATATTTTGCAAACCCGAAGATTCGTGGAAATATTATGAGGAGTTGAAAAAGAATACAGAAGAGATTGTTCAGGCTCTTGGTTTATCTTATAGAATAATAGAATGTTGCACAGGAGACTTGGGAGATTGGAAAGCAAAATCAGAAGATGTAGAAGTCTGGAGACCAACTACACAAAGTTATGGAGAAACTATGTCTTTGAGTAATTGCACTGATTTTCAAGCAAGACCTCTAAATATCAGAGGGGTAAGCAAAAAAGGCGAGCGATATGTTTTGCATACTCTGAATAATACTGTTCTAGCAACTTCAAGAATAATGGTAGCCATACTTGAAAATTTTCAGCAGGTAGATGGTTCTGTAAAAATCCCAGAAGTCTTATGGAAATATACTGGTTTTAAAGAAATAAAAAATTCCCACCATAACAAGCTGTAGGGTATTTTTTAAGCCTTCAATTGGGACGAACTAAAAATCGTAGCAAGCTGATGGTATTAAACCCAATTGAAGCAATAAGAGCTAAGAGATAATTCTTTTAACTTGCACACAATTCTTTGTCTCTTATCGCTGCTTTAGCTAATACCCAACCTAATTCTTCCAGAGGAATATTTTTTAGCAGTAGCTCATTCAAAACTCGCTCACCGACAACCTCTAAACCTAATCTTAGTCTTCTTGCATTAGCCCTAGCCAATCCATTAAATACCCCTCTTGCTAAAAAAACATATACATCATTAACCAAAAGATTATGAGTATCAACTTCA
>CAYHEY010000037.1:0-7004 GCA_964355735.1 Candidatus Woesearchaeota archaeon | reverse complement strand
CTAGAATTAGCATATTTCTATCTGTCGTTACACTTAATGTGGCTTCTTCAGCTAACTTAAAAACTTCTGGGCTTACATTAAAGACTTTTGAAGCATTGTCTATTTCTACTTTAATAACCTCTCCAGATAATCCGATATCGTAGATAAAATTACCAAATGGTAAAGATCCTATTATCTCCTCATCTTTATTAGAATAAATAGAAAAGTTATCTAATTCAGCATCATATTCGAAATTTTTATCTTTCATTTTAAAAATTGCCCCCTTCTTTTTTCATATTTAAATTAAGTCTAAATCATTTATAAAACTTTCTAAGCTTGGTCTCTTACCTAATTACTTGCTCTAATAAATTATCTGCTCAGAATTTTAAAATCTGAAAAGTCTTTTTACAATTTATTTATTTTTTAGCGTTTAAAATTCTATATACTTAGGATTTTAAAATCATCAAAGCCGATATGATTCATCTCTTGAACATCTATAGACTTTACATTACTATGAGGTGCTCCTTTTTTGCAACAAGAAATAATTAATTCAACATTTTCAGGGCTTCCTTCTGCAACAACTTCTACTTCTCCACTTTCCAAATTTCTAACATGACCTTTCAAATCAAGTTTAATTGCTTCTTCCTGCAAATATTTTCTAAAATTAACTCCCTGAACCATTCCTGAAATCTTTATCCTTATAGTCTTCATATATCTCTTAGATAAATTGCTCTTTTAAAGCTTTTTGATTCCAAAAGAGAAGTAAACTCAACTCTGCTAGAATAAGTTCAGTAAGTTTTTTAAATAAAATTCTGAGAGACTAAACACTAATTGCAGGTTCTGAAGAGCCTGATTTTATTCCACCTTTTTTATACTGAAACCTAAATTTCCTCTGACTAGGATTAGCCTCTTGTTCTGGTTTTCTAGTTGGTCTTTGATACCTTTCCATGTTTCCAGAAACTGTTCTCTTTGCATAATCAGGAGTAGCTATACTAAGAAGACCTTGTCCTGTCTTATCTGCAAAAAAATCTGTATTGACATTTTTTATTTCTTTTCTGCATTCTTCTTTCATTCCACAGAGATCGCATTTTTTTCCTCTTTCAGGATAAACATCTCCTTCACATGCTCTTTTTCTTACGCTTTTTACCATTTTTAATAATTCAAAAAAATGCTCTTCTCCTCTTCTTGTTTCATATATTGAACTCGGAATAGTCTTTACTTTCTCAGGATCTATGCCCATAGCTTCTATCATAAAGAATCTCTCTAATATCTCTGGAGAAGTAAATCTATTGCCGTGCATAAATTCTTCTATCCTGCCCTCTAATCCTAAAACTCGAGCTATATTTGGATTAAATAATATTAAAGAACATAAACCCGCATTATAAAGTGTTAATTGAGGATCAAAATCCAGTTTCATCTCTCCTACCCATGGCTTGCCGGATTTATAATCTGTTAAGACAATCTGTTTATCAATTATCCGAACCTCATCTATTCTACCAGTAAATCTCTCTCCATCTATTTTAAAATCAAAAGGCAGTTCTGCAAATAAAGGTCTGCCCTCTTTAGAAAGATAATCAAATAAAGGAGAACAAATAGGACCAAGATTTCCTCTTATTATCCATTTTTCATTATCATATGTCCAAGCTATATGCTGGTCTGCCTCTTCATCTGCTATAATTATTCTTTGCCATTTTCTTCTAGCATAATCAACAAAACTTTTTGCATCAAAATATTTTTTGCTTGATGATTTTTTAGCTACTTCTTCAGGAGTTCCTAATCTATCCCAGAAATTCTCAATTAAACTATGAAGAAAAGAGCCCTTGACATAGGCAGACAATCTTAATTCTTCTTTTCCAAGCATATACTTAAGATAATATCTCATACCACAATAATTAGCAGAATTAACCCTTGATGAACTCCAATAAAATTTCTTGCTTTTTATTCTTACCATAACCTTCTTAGAAGCAAGCCTATTTTTAACTATTCTTATTCTGAAACATATATTTATAAACCTCTCAAACAAGATAAATTAAGCTTAACAGTTCAGTGAGCTGTTCTAACATCGCAAGATGTGGCTTATAAATGGAAAGATAAAAACTATAAAAATATAATATGTCAATATATGATCTCCCAGCAGACGAATATAATAAAAAGTTAGCAGAAGCACTTAAGAAAAATCATGAATTTAAAATGCCTGATTGGTCTTATTTTGTAAAAACAAGTGTTGCAAAATCGCGCCCTCCTGAATCAAGTGATTGGTGGTTTATAAGAATAGCTTCTATCTTAAGGCAGATTTATATTAATGGAATAGTTGGAGTAGGAAGATTAAGAACAAAATATGGTGGAAGAAAGAATAGAGGAGTAAAACCAGAAAGATTTGCAAAAGCAAGTGGAAAAATAATTAGAGTAATGTTACAACAATCTGAAAAAGCAGGTTTTCTTGAGAAAGTTAAAGAAGGTAAAAGATTTGGAAGAAGATTAACTAAACACGGAAAAGATCTCCTTGAGGCAATAAAATGAACAAAAATCCATGTACAATAGAAAGCGACTCAAAATTAGGCAGGACTATTACAAGAAGATTCACAGAAGTAGTAGATGCTAATTTATTTCCAGTAGGCTCAGATGGAAGAGAACCAGGATATAAACTTCAAGTACAAGCAACACCAAGAACAATAGCAGGATTACAAGCCTTAGCAAGATATTCACAATATGTAAATCCATCTCAAAGAACATCATGGTAAAAATCTCACGAAGAATATTTCAGAAAAAAGTCAAACTAGCAAAGCATAACAGAAGAACAAAATGGGCTCCTTTCTGGGCTGTTGTTAAAAAATATGGAAAAGGAAAAAGAGTTCATCCAAGCCAGATGACCAGATTAAAGAGAAGCTGGAGAAGAACAAAACTTCATGTTAAACCCTACACAGATAGAAGGAGACATCTAGGATAAAATGAAAGTAACTTATCATTGCACAAATCTGGTAGAATTAGAAGAAAGCGTAGCATCGCGCGTAAGAGATAAAATAATTATAGACTCAGGAAGTATGACTAAGACCTTATGGTTATTACCTGAAGGAGTAAATTTAATGACATCAAGCTATGCTAGAGAAGAATTAGCTATTTTGGGTCATTCAGATGCAGATATCCAAAGAGCCTCTGCTCGTGTGCAAAGGGAACTAGACGCAGAATTAACAGAAGTAAGGAGAGAACTATAAAATGGCAAACGAAAAAAACGATAAACAAAGCAAGATTATAATTGAAAGAGAATATATTGTTCCTCTTAGAAGAGAATGGCTTAAAGTTCCTGATTATAGAAGAGCTACAAAAGCAGTAAAAGCCCTAAAACAATTTATCGCACAGCATATGAAAATTTATGATAGAGATTTGAAAAAAGTAAAAGTAGATGTTTATCTTAATAATGAAATAAGATTCAGAGGCATGAGAAAACCACCTAAAAGTATAAAAGTTAGAGCAATAAAATATGAAACAGGCGAAGTTGTTGTTAAACTTGTTAATATACCTAAACACATAGAATTTGAGATGGCAGGAAAAGTAAGAAAATTAGCAGATAAGATAAAAGCCGAAAGCGAGACTAAGAAAAAACCAGAAGAAAAACCTGCAGAAACAGAAGAAAAAGAAGAAGCAACTGAAGAAAAGCAAGAAGAAAAAGAGAAAGAAACTTCAAGCAAAATAGCAACAGAGCAGATAGAAAAAGCTCAAGCAAAACAGCTTCAGCATACTTCTAAAACAAGCCAAGAAACACCAAGGATACAGAGAAAGTCTTTGAGGAAATAAAAAGAGATTTTTTAGTTCTTATTTAAGGGTATAATGCATAACCACAAATCTCCCGGTCTCAGATAGCTTTATAATTCTTACAGAATAACTAAGATTATGAAATCACCAAAACCAAATAAGGTTAAATATGAACTCCTCGCACCAGCAGGCAGTTTTCCCAGTCTGCTTACAGCAATAGCAGAAGGGGCAGACGCAGTCTATCTTGGACTTAAAGAAGGCATGAATATGCGAGCAAGTGCTAAAAATTTTAGCATTAAAGACCTTCCAAAGATACGAGAGATTTGCGATGCCAATAAAATAAGAAAAGTAAAAATCTATCTAACCCTCAATACAATTATCTATGATAATGAGCTAGCTAAAGTTGAAAGAATAATAACAAAAGCAAAAAAATATCTCGATGCAATAATCTGCTGGGATTTTTCTATTATAAATTTATGCAAAAAATACAAAATACCTTTTCATATTTCTACTCAAGCCTCTATCTCAAATAAACAATCTGCTTTATTCTATAAAAAACTTGGAGCAGAGCGAGTAATTCTAGCACGAGAATTAAGTATCAAACAAATAAAAGAAATCTCAAAAATTGTTGACACAGAAGTCTTTGTACATGGAGCAATGTGCGTATCTGTCTCAGGAAGATGTTTTACTTCTCAGTTCTTATTTGGAAAGAGTGCAAATAGAGGAGAGTGTATGCATCCCTGTCGCAGACAATATCTAGTCAAAGATGAAGAAGGAAATGAACTAAAACTCGAGAATAATCAGGTTATGTCTGCAAAAGACCTATGTACTATTGAATTAATAGAAGGCTTAAAAAAAGCAGGAATAAAGGCTTTTAAAATAGAAGGTAGAAATAGAGAACCAGAATATGTCCAGACAACTGTCAGAGTATACAGAAAAGCCTTAGATAAAAAACTTACAAAAGAAGAAATCCAAAAGAGTCTAGAAGAGCTAGACAAAGTCTATAATAAAGGTTTTTCTTCTGGCTTTTATCTAAATACTCCTGGGAAAAAAGAGTTCTCAAGTTCAGAAAATAGTTCTTCAACTCATAGAAAAGAGCTTATAGGCAGAATAATTCATTATTTTCCAGATAAGCAAGTTGCTGCGATAAGATTATTTTCTGGACAAATTAAAACAGGTGAAGAAATAATAGTTCTTGGAGATAAAACAGGAGTAATAAGACAGAAAGTTGATAGAATAGATATAGAAAGAAAGCAAGTCGCGTCTGCTAAGAAAGGTCAAGAGATAGGAATAGAAATTCCGGGTTCAAGAAAAGGAGACTTAGTTTATTTAGTGGTTAAGAGATAACATCTCCCAAGCTAACAGAGTAATTAATCTAAAAACTATTTAAAAACCCGATGCAAACAGAGTAAGGATAGAGTTATTAATTTATTTAAGTTATTGCATGAAATGCTCTCTTTTATGGGCAGAATAAGGGCCATAACATATCCTTCTCAGCACAAAAATCTTTTAAAACTCTGTTTAACTGAATATATGAGCAGATATTAAAAATAGACTAAGGAAAAATGCTGACAATAAGAACACTTGAAAAAATAAAACTCGGAAGCAGAATAACTTTTTATAATGGAATATTTGCTATTCTATGTGGCATAGCTTATATTGGCTTGATGAAATTTTTAGCAATAGTGGATTTTGAAGGAATTAATGCTTTTTGGAATGTTTTTTCGAAATATAATCCAGAAATAAGTTCCCTATACTTCAAGCTAATGATAATGAAAGCTATATTTATGATATTTGCAGGAATTTCAATAATCTATCTTTCTATGGACATAATGAAAAGAAAAGAGAAAGTTACCTGGATTAACTTATTTCTTCTTGGATTAATATTTTGGCCAAGTTTTCTCATAATAGAAATATTTAACAAGAATATATTTACGATAGCAATAAGTTTAATAGGCTGGTTAAGCTTTCTAATAGGCATGATATTTCCGATAAGATATTTCATGCAGGATGATTATTCAGAAGAATAAAAAGACTATGAGTAAAAAGATTAAAAAAGAGGAAAGAAAAAAGCAAGAGGAGATAATTTGGAATGTCCCTAATGCTCTGACAATAATACGCATATTTCTAAGCATAGTTTTAATTTTAATAGCAATAAAAGGTTATGATTTTCTTTCAATAGGAATAATACTCATAGTAGCAGGCTTAACAGACTTCTTTGATGGACAGATTGCAAGAAGATGTAATCAAATAACAAACTTTGGAAGAAAATGGGACCCTATTGCAGATAGAATTTTATTAATAAGTGCTTTTATTGCACTAGTTGTATCTCTTTCCTTACATAATCAACTTACTAATTTAAGGCTCTTTGCAATAGTTCTGCTTATTACAAGAGAAATTCTTGCGTCACCAATTTTTATTGTTTCTCTATTCATAGAAAACTCAAGAAGATATCCTCATGCAAGATTTATAGCAAAAACAACAACTCTTCTTCAAGGAGTCACTCTACCAATGCTAATTCTTAGTTTTCCCATCTATATTTATTTTCCTCTTGCAATAATAACTTCTATTCTGGGAATAATCTGTGCAGGATATTATATTTATGATTGCATCTTAAAGCCGAACAATGATTTTCAGATAAAAAATGATGGATTTTATAAAAAACTATCATAAATAGTTATTGATAACCATAAAACAAAACTAACAATCCTGTATCATCAAACAGAAAGAATCTATCTCCATCATCATTCCAAACACTTGTTCCATTCTTAGAGTAATATGCTCTTTCTTCTCCTGAATCTAAATAAGAAAGCTTAAAAGTATTTCTCCCTGCATCTTTAACAAACCAACCAGTTAAGTTGCAAGAAAATGAGCAGGCATTTTCTAGAACAAAAAATTCACTCTTATAATCCAGCATTTTAAGAGAAATACAATTCACACATTTTTCTTGAGATTTTGTCCATATACCCTCCTCATTAGTTTTTGCTTTATTTTCTGCTGCAATTAATTCTTGTTCATACTTCAAACCATCAAGATAATAGGTATTTGCAAACCCCCTCTCTAATATTTGCAAATTAATTAAAAAATCATCATAAAAAATATATCTCAGTTTTCTATCATATTTATCTATATCCTCTTTGTCTCTAAGAAGCTCTATACTTTTGTTCTCAAATTCTTTAAGGAAATTTTTAGCATTATCTGCAAAAGGCATATTTTTTTCAGGAGTATTTATTCCCAATAATCTAATTTTCCAGACTTCTCCATCAGATCGGAAG
>CAYHEY010000036.1:0-7094 GCA_964355735.1 Candidatus Woesearchaeota archaeon | reverse complement strand
GCCAGAAAATATTAGATTTTCTGGACCTCTTGGAGCCCTAGATAAAAAATGATTTGAGTGTTAAGTAAACCTTAATTCTTAACATACAATTCCGAAGGGCAAGCTTTAGTTCTCAAATTAACTCTATCTTCATTAAACCATCTTCTCCAACTCTCAATTTCTTTTTGAGTTAATAATCTATGAAATTTCTCTATTATGTTAATTAGCTCCTCAGCGATATTTCTATTTACTCTTTCTACTTTACCTTTATCTTGAGGATAATAAGCATGAGCAAATTTGGCTTCTATTCCTTGTACTTTGCACCATAACTTCCATTGCTCTTTAAATTGTCCACCATTATCTGTAAGAATCTTCTTGGGTTTAATATTTAACTTCTGCAAAGCAGAAGTTATTTCATTAGTTGTCGGACAATGGTCCAACAATTGCAAACATAATAAATTCCTGCTATAATCATCAATGCAAACAATAAAGTAATATTTCTTACCTTCAAATTTAAATTCTTTTAAGTCTAGTTGCCAAAGTTGATTTGGGTAATCTGCTCTAAAGAACTTCCAAGCTTTTTGATTTCTCTTATTATTGTAGCCATTTAGCTTATGCTTCACTAAAAATTTATAGACTGCTTGCCTAGAAACTTTTAATCCTTGAACATATATTTCAGTTAATTTAAGTTCTATTTCTGGAGCTTTAAGCAATCTTTGCTTTATTCTTGCGCATCCATATCCTAAACTTCGCAAGAATAAAATGGTTATTTCAGCTTCAATAGTTATTTTGCTAGTATAGTTATGGGGGATGTCTGAAACAGAATGAAGATTTTGTTTTCCCCAGTACCAAACAGTAGTTCTGCTTACAGAAAAAGAGATCATCAAAACATTTTTAGATATATCTTGTCTTGCTAATTTGCCTAACATTAGGCGTTGCTCGGGTTTCAATCTACACATTGTTTTCTCGAGCAACTTATCTTCACACCTCTTTTCAAGGATAAGTTGCATGATTTTAATTAGGGTTAATAATGAGTCTTTTTCCTTCGTGTTTTCTCATTATTAAGAGAGAGAAAAGAGAGAGGATATAATAGATAGTTTTAGCTTTAAAAATCCTTCGATAGAGGGGATTTGATTCAGAATTTAGAAATGTTAAGTTTGATTAGTGACTTAACATTGAGATTAGATTTAAATACAAAGAAACCTAAATAAAAACATGAAAAAAGAAGAAAAAAATGAAGTAGAGGCATTAAAGGGGATTAGTGCAAAAAAGAATGAAAATTTCTCAGAATGGTATACAGAAGTAGTGCAAAAATGCGAACTTGCAGATATAAGATATAATGTCAAAGGATTTTTAGTATTTCAACCATGGAGCGTTTTATGCATGGAAAATATGTATAAATACTTAGAAAAGGTTCTTCAGAAAAAAGGTCATAAGCCCTATTGGTTTCCGACTGTTATTCCCGAAAAGAACTTCAAAATAGAGGGGGAGCACGTTAAGGGTTTTACTCCAGAAGTATTTTGGATAACAGAAGCAGGAAAAGATAAACTAGAAGAAAAATTAGCACTAAGGCCAACAAGCGAGACAGCTTTTTACCAGATGTTTAGTCTCTGGATAAGAAGTTACAAAGATTTGCCATTTAAAACCTATCAAAGAGCAAATGTTTTTAGATATGAAACCAAAGCAACCAGACCATTTTTAAGAAGTAGAGAATTTCATTGGATCGAAGCCCATTGTGCACATCGATCTCTAGAAAGCGCAGAAAAACAAGTGCATGAAGATATGGAAACTACAAAAGAAGTTATTCACAATATCTTTGGTCTCCCATTCATATTTTTTGAAAGGCCTAGTTGGGACAAATTCCCCGGAGCTTATAGAACCTTTGCGGCAGATGTCTTAAATCCTGATGGAAGAGTAATACAACAACCATCTACACACATATTGAACCAAGATTTTTCAAGGGGTTTTGATGTAAAATTCAAGAACAAGGATGGAAAGGAAGAATATTGCTGGATAACTTGCTATGGTCCAGCAGTATCAAGAATATTTGCGAGCGTCGCAATAGTTCATGGAGATGACAAAGGATTAAGATTCCCATGGAAAATTGCACCAGTCCAAGTAATGATTGTTCCAATAAAGGCAGATGAAAGAATAAATAAAAAAGCAAATGAATTAAAAGAAAGAATAAGTGAATTCGCTTCTGTTGAAATAGATAACAGTGAAAAATCTGCTGGAGAAAAATTTAATTATTGGGAAATGAAAGGCGTTCCTTTAAGAATAGATTTGGGTCCAAGAGACATAGAAAGCAAAAAAATAACTATCTTTAGAAGGGATATCAATAAGAAAGATTTAATAGATGAAAAAAATCTTATAAATTATATAAAGAAAACCTCTGAAGAAATAGACAAGAACCTTATAAAACAAGCAGATTCTTTATTTGACTCTCGAATAAAAGATGCCAAGAATAAAGTTGAAATAAAGAAAATAATAGATTCTGGTTCAATAGCTAGAATTAATTTTTGCTCCATAGACAAATCTGGAATTTCTTGTGCCGAATTAATAGAGAAAGAAACAGGAGCAAAAGTAAGAGGTACAAAATTAGAAAAAGAAAGACCGGCGGGAAAATGCATAATATGCAATAAACCTGCAAAAGAAGTAGTTTATGTTGCTAGAGATTATTAATTCTTAATTTCGCTTTTTAGTATATTCAAAAATTCTACAAGTCTATCTGCAGGAATTCTTGCTCCGCAAGAATTCCTATGACCTCCTCCAGTTGCTCCCTCTATACTTGCAATTGCTTTGACAACAGGAACTCGGATATCTTTTTCCCACCTTAAAGAAACATTTGCTATATTTCCTTTTGTATAAGCAACAACAATTATTTTTCTAGGATGTTTAAACAAAAGTTCATCTGCAATATACTGACTTATGCTCATATCTCCAGAATAGCTAAAAAAAAGTAGATTATCTTTAGAATTATATTCTTCCTCTGCTTTTTTCATCAGCCTCTGATATTTCAGGTTTATCTCTTCATATCTCTGCCATATAGCTTTTGTATTCTTATTATCTTCAAGCAAATCCTGAATATTTTTTGCTTTCATTAAAAATCTCATCATCGAGATAACATTTGTAGTTTTATCTTTAAGACTAAAACTTATTGCTCTCGCAATTTTTCCAAATTCTGTGCAGTATCTAATGTCAAAAGCAGATTTATAATTAATTTCTATTAACTCAGGATAAGATTTTTTTAAATCCGCCATAAATTCTGGAATAAAACCATCACTTATGCATCCAATTGCAGCTATCCACTCATCTTCTTTTCTTTCTGCTACTTTATAACAAAGATAGGATGTAGGCTCATTTAACTTGCTTTCATGATAAGTATTATAATGATTTTTTATTTTTTCCGCCCTAGCAACATCATGATGGTCTATATGTATCAAAGGAATGCCTGCTTTATCTGCCAGCTCAATAAATTCCTCATCTATGATCGGCTTATCAAGCACAAAGATACAATCTGCCTGAAATTCTTCTACCCTATGAAAATAACTCGCATTTAATCCAGGAAAAGATTTTATTATAACTCCTCTTCCTCTTCCAATAAATCTCTGCAAAAGCAAAAAACTACATAATCCATCAGGGTCATTATCAAAAAAGAAGACCGGATTTCTTGAGTTTTCTAGGTGTTCTCTTATTTCTAATATTTGTTTTGAAGATAACATAAAATCACTAGATAAACAGCATTTTTAAGACTTTTTATAGAAAAAAGTATCTCTGATACTTATAAACCAAATTGATTTTTGTGAATTTTTTTATTCACATCATCAAAAGAGCTATAATTAATTAAACTGCTAACATTACTTCTCCTTAAGCATTTAGAATTAATAAATAAAATTCCAAGCCTTTTATTAAGTTATGATTAGCGAAGGAATTTAGAGTAGGAAGTATCAATTTTCTTAAGCAGTTAAGACCCTCGGAGATCCTCAGAAAAAAGCAGAAATAAAAGAGCTAACAACTGCTACAAATCATTAATCAGAATAGAATTAATAAATAAGGTAGTGTAAAATTACTAGACTTTTTTTCCCAGCAATATCTGCTCCTTGAGACCCTCTAATTCTTTCTTAAACCCAATAGCTCTACCTTTCAAGACCCTTGAAAGTTCTTCTTCAGAAGCTTCAAGTATTAATTGAAAATTTTCAAAATTATTCATAACAATTTTCTTTTCTCTTTCAGCAATATCCAATTTTTCCATGAGCCTATAACCTCTAGATATAATTTGAGTATCTGAAGCAGTCTCAAAGAGCATTCTAGATAGAGACTCTGTATCTATAACTCCTTCAAAAGTTATACTTGAAAGTATTTTCTTGGTATTTTGTGGTTTACTAGAATAATCCTTCAAGATTAATTCCTCCAGATGATCTAAGCCCTTAAACATCTCTCTGATTCTCATTCTTATAATGATGCCCTGATTTCCAAGTTCTGTGAGATATCTTTTCATTGTTTCAACCATTTTAAGTATAACCTCTATTCTCTGCAAGACAGAGCAGACATCTGCTGCAGAAACCAGCTTGGTTATCTCAAGAATATTTAAATTTCTTATAATATCATCGAATATCTCTTTTTGTTTCTCAAGTATATGCAAGGTTTCTGTAGCTCTTCTAAGCAGATTTTCAGAACTTTCAAGCATATATTTTTTATCCTCATAAAAAAGAGTTATTTTATTTCTCCTCTCTGAGACAGCAATGACTATTGTACCTGTTTGTTTTGCTGTTCTTTCTGCAGCCTTGTGTCTTGTTCCTGTTTCATTTGTCTGAATTTTGCTATCTGGAACAAGAAGGACATTAGCCAGGAGTATTCTCTTCAGATCTTCTGATAAAATTATTGCTCCGTCCATTTTAGCAAGTTCTGCTAGTCTCTGAGAAGTAAATTTTGTATTTATTCTGAACCCGCCATCTAAAAGATTTTTTAATTCAGGACAATCAACAACAATTAATGCTCCAGATTTTCCTTCTAAAATATCATCCAAAGCAATTCTCAGATTTTTTCCAGGAGAAAGCTTTCCTAAAACCTCTAAAAAAGTTAATTTCTTCTTTGTTTCTTCTGCAAAAGGCACTATAATTTCGTTCTGCTTCTCTTCTAGACTACTTTTTCTTTCTTCTTCCATCTTAAAATTCAAAATATAAAACTAGTTGAACTATATAAATTTTTATATGCAGTTAAATTTTATTAATACTTAAGGAATTCTTAATTTTATATTTTTATATTCTATAAGTTAGTTAAAATTAATATTTAATCGCTCTTTTAAAAGCATCTCTGGACTATAGAAATGCTTTTAAATCTCTTTTTCTTGTTAAATCTAACATGAATAAATGGGTTGAAATACTTTTGGGGCTTGTGCTTGTAATAGCCGCAATATTAGGCGGATGGTGGTTACTTCCTAGTTGGGGCATTGCAGCAATAGAATTCCTTAAAGGCGGAATAGTCTGGTTAGTAATACTAATTGGATTTCTCTTCCTTATGCTTGGAATAAGCGACTTAAAAGAATAAATTCTGAAAAGATTAAATAAACTAGAAATGTAGATAGATTTATCTAGATAAATTTTATCAGTTGCCTATGGCTCGCTGTAGAATATGTGGAGACGAGAATTGTAAGAGACATAGTTTTAAATTATCAGCAAAGAGAATAAAAAACTTCTCTGGAAGCTCTCCTCCAGAAATATTCATCGGCAGATATAATTATCCAAATGTTTATGTAGGCATTTTAAGCCCAAATCAACTTGGAGATACAAGTCTTTTATCTTCTCAAGAAATATGGCACGAAAAAAGACTATCCATGCCCCAGATACTGAATTTAAGAGAAAAGTTAATTTACTCAAGAACAAAATCAAATGTAAAAAAGGCATTTTCCCAAGAGAATAGCAGATTTATATCAACAATGCAGGAAGTTGCCATGTCCTCTAAACCTATTGGAGCAGAATTCAAGCTTAAGACACCAATATTTATAAATAAAGAGCAGGACAACCATATTCCCCTAATAAGAAACGCGGCTCTTGTAGAATCTGTTAAACTAGAAGAGAATCCAGAAATAAAGCCAAAAGTTGATTATATCACAAATGATAGAAATGCAAAAGCTACAACAGCAATATTGGAGCTTGAAAAATCAACTATTTCTACTTCAACAATCATAAAAATTCTTTCTGCAGGTTTACTAGGTTTAAATAAAAACCGAAAACTTGTTCCGACTCGCTGGAGCATAACAGCAGTAGATGATACTTTGAGCAAAGAAAAATTAAAAAAAATTAGATATAATCAAGAAATATCTGATTTTCAAGTATTTACTTCAGAATATCTTGGAAATCATTACGAGTTTCTTTTATTGCCTGACAAATTTAGCTTTGAAGTAATAGAAATAAACCAAAATAATCTAGAATTAACTTGGCATGACTATGAGTCTTTCTTAGGAAGAAAGAATTATGCTTCAAGTGTAACAGGGGCATATTATTCAAATAGACTTGCTTTAACAGAATATCTTGAAAAACAAAATAGGCAAGCTTCGTGCCTAGTATTTCGAGAAATAAATCCACAAGTTTATACTCAGTCAATGGGTGTAGGCATACTCCGAGAGATTTCAAGAAAAGCTTTCTCAAATCTTCCTGAGAAGTTTTCTAGTTTAAAGGAAGCCCTAGAAAAAATAGGTTCAAGAATTAAACTGCCTATTCAGGCATTTACAAGTAAATCCATATTACTAAAAAATTTTGGCAAACAAACACGATTAGAAAAGTGGTTTTAATGTATTTTTTATACCAAAAACCTAATCAAAATCCCCTCTATAATCGCAGCAATAATCAAAAGAGGCAATACCACAAAAAGAAAAGTCTTAATCGATAATTTTAATCTTCTTAAGAATTCTTTTCCAGCATCTTTACTAAAAATAAACATACCCAGTTTTATTCCAAGACCAAGAGAAATAAAAACAGCAGGCAATTCAAATATTCCATGTGGAAAGATTTTCCATAGCGATATTGCCTCTCCATTTTGGATACTCAATTGAGAAATATAGCCCAGCACATAACCATTAAAACAGGCAGATAAAATAGGAAATATTCCCAATATAA
>CAYHEY010000035.1:0-7209 GCA_964355735.1 Candidatus Woesearchaeota archaeon | reverse complement strand
TATCGTTTCACGTGACTGGAGTTCAGACGTGTGCTCTTCCGATCTATTGATTGGAATATTATTTGCTCTTGGCTTATCTGGAGCAGCAAATGCTAGCCTTGGAACAAATCTACTTGAAGTAACAATATCGTGGCCACTTATATTTGGAGCAATAGCTTTCTCACTTATTGTTGGAATTTTATCAGGAATACTTCCCTCTATTCAAGCAAGTAAATTAAAGCCCGTTGATGCTTTGAGGAGCTAGAAGAATGAAAAGAAGAAGAATTTATCTTAGATATTATGATGGAGATAGTCTTTATGGGTCTATCTTAGAAGAAAATGTAGATGAAAATGTTGAAGTTATAACTTCTAGAGAGATGCAAGGTTTACCTGATGGTTGCGAACTCTATCTCATTCATTTAAGAGATATAACTGGGAAAGAATTAGAAAATTTAAGATTAAATAATCCTGAGAGTTTTATAGCCTTGGCTTCAAATTGTGGAACAAGAGATTGGAGAGAATTTTATAAAAAATTTTATAATATGGCTGTTGATACTATCTCTCTAAATACAATCCATGTAATATTGGAAAAAGCAGGTTTGGCTAAAAAAGCATCTGTAGGGGGTAGAATAACATGATAACAGATTACTTTAAACTTGCTGTAAGAAATATACGAAAGAGAAAGCTGAGAAGCTGGCTGACTTTAATTGGAATATTTATTAGTGTTGCTGTTATATTCATACTGATTAGTTTATCTCTGGGTTTGCAGGGAGCAATAGAAGAGCAATTTCAGATGCTTGGATCTGATAAATTATTTATACAGCCAAAAGGAAGTTTTGGACCTCCTGGAAGCGGAGGAGCTGTAAGTCTTACTATTGAAGATGTCAATATTGTAGAAAAAATTAATGGAGTAAAAAGTGTTTCTTATATTACAATTGGAAATGCTAAAGTTGAGTTTAATCATGAAGCAAGATATCTCATGATTGCAGGAATACCCTCTGATGGGCTTGATTTGTATATGGAATCAGGAGCAATGAGTATAGAGGGTGGAAAAAATCTTCAGGATAAAGAAACAGGAAAGATTATAGTTGGCTATGATTTCAAGTATAATGCTATTTTTGATAAAATAGTAAATCCTGGAAGCAAATTAATAATAAATGATAAGGAATTTGAAGTTAATGGAATTGTTAGCAGGATTGGAAACCCTTCTGATGATAAGAATATAATAATGAATATTGAAGATTTTAAAGTTCTATTTAATTCAGGAGAGAGGGCTGATGTTATATTTGTTCAGATAGAATCTGGAGAAAATATTCGAGATGTTGCTTCAAGAATAGAGCTTAAACTTAGAAAGTTTAGAGGAACAAGTGAGAAAAATCAGGATTTTACTATTCTTACACCTGAAGAATTATTGAAAAGCTTTCAAACAATACTTATGATAATAACTGCTTTTTTAATTAGTATTGCAGGAATATCTTTAATTGTAGGTGCAGTAGGAATAGCAAATACAATGTACACAAGTGTTATAGAAAGAACTCGAGAAATAGGAGTGATGAAAGCAATAGGAGCAAAGAATTCAGATATACTAAGCATATTTGTTATAGAAGCAGGAATGATTGGTATGATTGGAGGGATAATAGGAGTTATAATTGGAATAGGGGTTGTTAAAATAGTAGAGTATATTGCAATAAATCAGCTAGGAACAACTTTGTTAAGGGCAGCTATTCCTGCTTATCTTGTTGTAGGATGTATACTCTTTTCTTTTGCTATAGGTAGTCTTTCTGGATTTTTTCCTGCAAGACAGGCAAGCAGAATAAAGGTTGTTGATGCTCTGAGATATGAGTAGGGAAAATTTAAAGTTCTAAATAAATTTTTTATTAAACTCGCTAACTCGTAATTGCTTGCTCAATCAACTCGCCTGCTCGTTGATTTCGCTGAGGGATATTATTAAAATGTTATATGACACGAAGTGCAAATTAAAGAGGGGGTTGGATAATTTCCCTAAATCATAGCAAACTCTTAAAAAGCATTAGCCCATTATATAAACAGGCGAGAAAGAGGAAAGAAAAAATGAATAGAAAGATGAATGAGAAGAAGAGGAAACTAGCAATAGTTGCTTCTGGAGGAGGAATGACCTGTGCATATTCTGCTGGAGCAATAACTGCTTTTGTTGAAAAATTTAAGTTGAAAAAACCAGATATTATTATTGGCGGATCAGGAAGTATTGGCACTCTTGCTTACTATGTTGCCAAGCAGTATAAATCTATAAAAAATGTCTGGCTCAATCTTCTATGCAATAAAAATGTTATTGACATAAAGAGATTATGGAGAGTTATAGATGTGGATTATGTTATAGATAATATTTTTAAGAAGCAAGAGAAATTAAATGTTAAAAAATTAGTCAAATCAGAGATAAAGTTATTTATTGGAGTTACAGATTATGAAAGAGGAAAAGTGGAATATTTCTCGAATAAAAGCAAAATAAACTTATTTGAAGCAATAAGAGCAAGCATGGCTGTTCCGATGCTCTATAACAAGCCTGTAAGAATAAACAATAGAGATTATTGTGATAGTTTTGCTTCCTGCTCTGTTCAAGCAGGAATTAGGAAAGCTATTAGCCTTGGAGCAAAAGAGATAATCGCAGTAAATACACAGAAAGATATGTCCTGGGAAGAGGATGGTTTTAAAGTCTGGCTTTTTGCAAAGAGCAAGGAATTTAAGATAAATTTTCAAAAAGAAATTGATAAGATCCAGAGTTTTAAACTGCCTAATGGGATAAAACTCGTGCTTATAGAACCAAAAGAAAGATTAAAGATTGGCTTTCTTAAGAATACTAAAAAAATGCTAAGAGCTACATTTAATCGAGGTTACAGAGAAACAGAAAAAAACAAAGAATTGCTAGACTTCTTGTCTAAAAAATAGCTGTATATTCATCTCAATAATCTTTAAAAACTAATTATTTCTTTAAAGATAGTTAATATGGCAGAACAAAGAAAAAGAGAGACAGCATATAAGGTCAGAATAGGAGAGATATTTAATGGAACACCTATTGTTGAAGATGTTGCACAGGATATCCCTAATCAGAGTGAAAGTTTCTCTGGGCCTGTTGTAAAAGAAAGGTTTAGATTTCTTGAATTAGGGGATAGGAAGATAATCAGAGTAAACATTGTTGCTAATATTGTTGATAAATATTCGTCTGAGGGTGAGAAAAAATATGCGACAATAACAGTTGATGACGGCACAGATCAAATAAAATTAAAATTATTTGGAGAAGAGACAAATATGCTTAATGAGTTAACTTATGGGGATACTATTATTGTTATAGGAGTATTAAGAAGTTATAATGGTGAGCTGTATATTTATCCTGAAATAATCAAAAAGACAGATCCAAGATATTTGCTTGTGAGAAAACTAGAGCTTGAGAAAACTGGAGGGAAAAAAGAGATTATAGTTAGTGAGAAAACTAGAGGAACAAGAGATGAAATAATAGAGATTATAAAACTTGGAGAAAGTGCAGGAGGAGCAAGCACAGAAGAGATAATTCTTAAGGTAAAATCTGCTCAGCCAGAATCTGTTAATTCCGAGATAATAAAGTTAATTGAAGATGGACTTGTTTATGAGCCAAGACCTGGAAAAGTCCGATGGCTGGGATAAGATAACACAAACTTTTATACCTCCTAGATATTCTTTCTTTCATCTTAAGATGAGCCCTTATACAGGCTATTTCATTATAAGTTATGCCCTTATCTGTTATTCTTTCCCTTATTCTCTTCAATTCTTCTGAACCAGAGTTTATGCAATATAATGTCTTAATTATCTTTTTCTTTGGCAAAATCTTCCAGATAGATAGTTGTCCATGCTCAATTAAATTTTCTATGTGACTCCAGATAGTATCTGCATGGATATTACGCTTTTTGGCTATTTCATCTATACTCAGGTCTTTTCTTAATAAAAATAAGGTTTTCTGAACACTAAACTCTAATTTATTAAGATAAACCTTCCTATAAAAGTTTCTATATTTCTTTGAGTAAGTAAATTGACTCTTATCTTTTATTGGAAAATTTCTATTAAAATTTTTAATAATTTCTCTTCTATACTTGAAAGTATTTGCATGGCTTGAATATTCAAGCCAGCCCTCTAAACATTCCACCACCTTCTCGCGAGTTACTTGATTCTCTCTATAAAGTGCCTTCAATTCCTTGAAGGTATTATCAAATTTATTCATATTTGCTTTTCTCAATAGCATATGATGATTAAAAATCCTAAAACCCAGAAATGTAACACCATTCTTTAAATTTATAATTCTGGATTTGTCTTGATGCAATTCTATGTCCAGTCTTTTTTTCAAAAACTCATTTATCTGCTCTTTCCATATTTCGAGTTGCTCTTCGTTTTCATGCAGAATAACAAAATCGTCAACATACCTAATATAATATTTGGCTTTTAAAATATGTTTCACGAATTGGTCTAGTTCGTTTAAATAAACATTAGCGAAAAATTGAGAAGTATGATTTCCTAGAGGCATTCCTTTTTTTATTTGTCCCCCCCAAGAGAGGGCTCCATTATCAAGAATTTGCTCTATTAACCAAATAACTTTTTCATCTTTTATTCTCGTTCTTAAGATATTTATTAAGATTTGATGATTGACTTCCTGAAAATAATGCTTTATATCTGCTTTAAGGACATAAACCCCTCTTGTAAAATTCTTAGAAACTTTTCTTTTGAAATAATTGAATCTCTCAATAGCTTTCAAAGTTCCCTTACCTATTTGATTAGCGTAAGAATCATAAATAAAGCTTTTTTCAAATAAAAATCCAATAATATTTATTAAAGCATGATGGATAACTCTGTCTCTAAATCTTGACTTAGAAATTTTCCTTGTTTTTGGGTCTTGGATAGTAAAATGCCTAAGAGGTTTTGGCTTATAAGTTTGAGATATTAACTCTTGCTTTAATAGGGCAAGATTACTTGCCAAATTCTTTTCAAATTTAAGGACATAATCTATTTTTGTTTTGCCTTCTCTAGCTTTTTTAAAAGCCAAAATCAAATTTTCATCAGAGCATAATTCTTCGTACATATTTTTTATTCAATTATATTATTTTGTCCTAACAGCAGACCAGATTATTCAACGAGGCGACCATTATCATTGTCAAGGTCATTCCTGCCATTCACATTAGACCTGTTCTCAAGCCTGTTGACATAGAACGCCCGCCAGAGTAGCTCTTTCACTTATCTCCTCTTGCTCGTCACTGCTGTTTCATTTCTGTCACAGCTGTATTTTATAGCATTTTATGCCTTAGTGAAAGAGCATGTAACCTAGTCTGCTCCATGCATCCTTGTTGCATAGTTAGCTAGGTAATTTTTTATAAAAATAGAGGTATATAAAAATATATGAGATAAAGAACTAAAGTTTTCCAAGTAAAGACCGAGTATCATTCAATAATTCTGGTCTTACTTGAGTTAATTCATCTAATTCTTTTTTAGCTTTTTGAACATCTGCAATAGTATAAATCCTGACTTCTGGAATGACTAAACTTTTTGCACGCGCCTCTGGCGCTAACCCAACGAGGCGACCATCAACAAAGTCAAGGCCACTCCCGCCAAGCACATTAGACCCGAACTCAAGCCTAGAGACAAAGAACGCCCGCATTTCGGGGGCCTTTCCATTACAAGAACCTGGATAAAACCCCATTATTCTTATATCTTCAGCTGGAGTATCTTTTGCAAATCTTTGCTTATATTCATTAAAAGTATAATCAACAGCATCATTAAGTAAAGCTTGGTCTCTTGACAAAATTTTCCAAACAGCATGAGCTTTAACCTCTTCTCTTGACAATGCTTCATTAACTTTTCCAAGTTTGCCTTTTTTGAATGCAACTACATTTGGAGACTTCTTTAGTTGTTCATAATCTGCAAAAGCTTTATCTCTATCTGAATTAAGCAATAATGCTCCACCATTTCTAGGGCTTTCGGCAGTCATGTCTCTTAAATTTTGAGAATCTAAAACAACAAGTGTTTCTCCTTCTGGATTATAAACTACAGCATCCCCTGTATCAAAATAATTATTCATCCAAGCATCTTTAACATCTTTCTGGCCATTTCTAAGATTAAGTCTTCTTTGTATGACTCCTGCAAAAGACACAGGTGTTCTGCCTGCTTTTATCAATTCGGGCATCTGTGCTACATTACTGCCATAAAATTCTCTGAAAATAGGAATTTTATGTTTGTCTATTTGCCTATATTCATTTTTCTGATTTAATTTTAATGCCATTTTATTGATAAGTTCTCCTTGATTTTAATAAGTATGCTCCGATTTTATCTGTCTGACTTGCTTGTAAAATTCTTGTTAATCCTTGATATTGTTTTTCTGCTTCTGTCCAATCTGCTAAAGTGCAAGGTAATACTTCAGCTTTATTTTGTGAAGGCTTCCAGCCAGCTAATTTTGCACGCGCCTCTGGCGCTAACCCAACGAGGCGACCAAAGTCATTGTCAAGGTCACTCCTGCCATTGACATTAGACCTGCCCTCAAGCCAGTTGACATAGAACGCCCTTAATTTCGGTTTATCATCAAGACTATCAATATAAACTCCCATCATTGGAAAAGCAGTCCATTTTCTTGCTTCTCTTTGTGAAGCTGTAAAATCTACATATTCAGGAAGTAATTGAGCATCTTCTGCAATTTTAGCAGGAACTTCATCAGGATGTCTTGCTAACATTCTCCAAACCTTACTATTCAATATTTGTTCTCTTGTTAATCTAGTTTCTAAGAGCCCTAATTGATTAACAGGAACTTCTACTCCTTCGAAAATTTCATATTTATCTCCAAGTATAACCGCACCATTAACTCTTTCTGCTTTAGGATTAATAAGTTTTAAAGCAGTTCTTCCATTTCTTGTAATCTCGCCTTCTTTATCTGTTGCGAAAACAAATTTAACCTTTCCTGTGCTTGTATCAGAATATGCAACTAAATCACTTGAATCAGAATAATTGTCTAAAAGATTTGGATAATCTTTTCCATACATTAATCTTGCTTTCATAAATTCTGCAACACTCATAGGAGAACGCTTTTTATCTTTAAGAATTACAGGCATTTTATTTATATTAGGACCATAAAATTCTTTAAATCCTTTTGGTAATGTTAGTGTCATTTTATTTTAAAGTGATTTCCTTTTTATTTCTAAATCTATAAACGAATTATTAACAATAGCTAAACATTGTTCAAGTGTTGGT
>CAYHEY010000034.1:0-7274 GCA_964355735.1 Candidatus Woesearchaeota archaeon | reverse complement strand
GATCTTTCTGTTTTTCCTATAACTCTCAAGGCTTCTTCTGAAATCTCATCTTCATCGTCTATTCTAGATTCTTCTAAAAATTCTGCTCTAGTCTCTAAATCAATTGCGCCTATCTGCCATATTCCAAAACGATCGGAATATAATCCGCTTGTTTCAATATCTACAACTATCATCTTACAAAAATCAACAAAACGCTCTTTAAAAGCATTGTTGTGTTAAAAATCGCAGAAAACTCAATCACAATAATGCTTTTAAATATTCTTTCAAAAATAATAATATGACTGACTATGAAGAAGCGAGGCAGACTTATAAATCTGCAAGAAACGAATTTAGAGACATAATGGGCCCGCCAATAATAGGTGCAATTAGAAGAATGTTTCGCAGACCTCCAAATAAATTCCCAAATAATGAGGAGAAAGAAAGACTGAGAAGAGCCTATGAATCTCTCTCGGACTTAGATGTACCTAGAACAGATATAAGAACTTTTTTTCTAAAGGATGGCATAATGAATTTAAGGATAGATATTGCTCCTTACATACATGATCTTAGACGATAAATCTTGTCTTCTTAAGCAAATCTTTGCCATATAATTTTCCAAGACTTCCTTTTCTAGCCTCACTCTCTCCAAAATTCAAATTATCTCCAGAATAAAGAGGGTCGTAAAATAAAACAGGAACAGGATCGCTTGTATGAGTTTTAAGTGAACAGGGCGTAGAATGGTCTGCTGTGACAATTAATTTAATATTATTTTTCTCTACATAATCTCTTAAAAATCCAAATAATTCTTTATCTATAAATTCTAAAAATTTTCTTTTTTCAAGAGGTTTATTATCATGTCCAGGAACATCTGTTTCTTTTATATGAATATAGCAAAACTTATATTTTTTACCTTCTTTTTTCAGAGTTTTAATCACAAAATCAGCCATCTCTTTCATCCCCCTCTGCAGATTTTCATATACATCATATTTTTTCATTTTAGGATAATCAAATGAAAAAACATCCATGCCACTTAATCTTGCTATTCCTCTCTCTAAAGGCATATTAACAATAGCCATTGCCCCAAAAAATTGATTCACAACAGGAATATCTACCCCAGCATCTCTCGTAAGTATTATATTTGCAGGAAGAACACCTCTTTTTTTTCTCATAATATTTATTGGATGTTCTTCTAAAATCTTATAAGCTTGATTCATAAATGAATTAACCAAATTAGCAGACAATAATGTATTTTCATCTTCATCTAAGACTTTGCTCCAATCAAACTTTTCTTTTAACCACATCTTACCTTTTTCATGAACATAAGTATCCGTATTAGTGATATTATCGGATAATCCTCCGTAAAAAACAAGTATTCCTCTATGCTGAACAGTAGGTATAAATCGAAATTTAATAGGAAGTTTAACTCCCCGATTTATAGACTCTGCCAATTGTTTTGCTTCCTTGGTTGTTAAAGTTCTTCCTGCTCTTCTATCAATCATTTTCCTAGTTTCTAGGTTTTCCACTGTCCCAAAATTTGCCCTTAAAACAAGATCTCCTCTTTTTACCTTAACTTCTTCTCCTGCTGCTTCAAACATGCCTCTCTCAGAGATTCCTTTTTTGTTTCCCAGGATAGAAAGTATGGCAGTATCTGATTCAGGAGCATAATCTTCATCAATAGTATACATATATCCTAATTTAGATTTTCTAGAAAGTTCGTCTATATTCGGCTTATGACAGGCTTCTAGGGGCGTCTTTCCATTAAAAACATTACTAGCAATATCTCCCATTCCATCAATAATCACCAGTATTTTTTCCATATGAGTTTAATGTCCTGTTTAGTTAAAGAGTCTAAATTTATAAATCTTCATATCCTCAAAAATACATGTTCGGATTTTTAAAAGATAAGCTAAAGTCTTGGCTTGGAAAGTCCAAGAAAGATCTAGAAGAGAAGTCAAAGAAAAATCTAGTTAAACAAAGTTCTAATAAAAAAGAAAAGAAAACAGAAGAAAAGAAGTTAAAAGAGAAAAAAGCCGATAAATTAGAAAAGAAAACAAGAACAAAAGAAGAAATAAAACAAGAAAGAAAAGTTACAGAAGAAGTTTTTAAAGATATAAAAAAAGAAGAACATACTATTCAGACTCCTGAAGAAGAATTTGAAAAAGTAATAAGAAAAGAAGCTGAAAAAGAAAACCAAGAAGATCAGATTAAAGAAGAAATAAAATCTGAGGAAAAGACAAAGAAAAGAGGTTTTTTTTCTAAGCTAAGAAGTTTCCTTGCATATAATATAACAGAAAGTGACTTTGAAGCAATATTCTCAGATTTGGAACTTGCATTATTAGAGAATAATGTTGCTCTCGAAGTAGTTGAAGAATTGAAAAAGAAGATCAAACAAGAATTACTAGACAAAGAGATAAAAAAACAAGATATAGAAGAAGAGATAAAAAAAGCACTAAAAAAATCAATTTCAAGCATCTTATTAGAACCAGAAGATCTAATAGAACAAATAAAAGAACATAAAAAATTCTCGAGTGAAAAAAAGGAACCTTTCAAAATGCTCTTCTTTGGAATAAATGGAACAGGAAAAACAACTTCTATAGCAAAATTCGCAAGTTTGTGTTTAAAAAATAAAATCTCTGTCATTCTAGCAGCAGCAGATACTTTCAGAGCAGCCTCGATAGAACAGCTTCAGATTCATGCAGATAAACTAGGCATTAAAATGATAAAACATGACTATAATGCTGATCCAAGTGCAGTTGCCTTTGATGCAATCAAATATGCTCAATCTCACTCTATAGATGTGGTTCTTATAGACACAGCAGGAAGAATGCATACCAGAGAGAATTTGATAAAAGAAATGGAAAAAATAACTCGGGTAACAAAACCAAATCTCAAGGTCTTTGTAGCAGAGTCAATTGCTGGAAATGATGCAACAGAACAAGCCAGAGTTTTCAATGAAGCAATAGGCATAGATGGATCTATCTTAAGCAAAGTAGATGTTGATGAAAAAGGTGGAACAATTCTATCCATAGCTTATATAACCAAAAAACCAATTTTATATCTCGGGATGGGTCAGAACTATGGTGATTTAAAATTATTTAATAAAGAAGATTTTCTGAAGAATTTAGGGCTATAAATCCAAAATCACAACCTTTAAAACCCCTTAAGAACTTAAAATTATGAAAGGATTCTGTATAATAATAGTTAAAGCAAGCCGAACAACTTGCATAAGACAAATAAACATAAAAACCCAGCATAACTAGATATAACATGTTAGAAAAACTCGGACAAGCCCTGAAAAATGCAACAAATAAGATAGCTAATGCTATCTTTGTTGACAGTAAAATAATAGATGAAGTCTGCAAAGAACTTCAAAGAGCCCTAATAAGCGCAGATGTAAATGTCTTTCTTGTAAAAGAAATAACCGACAAGATAAAAGAAAAAGCAAGTGATGAAAAGATAAAAGGAATAGAAAAACGCGAACAGCTTGTAAAACTTCTTTATGACACCATTTTAGAAATACTTGGTGGAACTAAAAAAGAATTAATACTAAAAGAAGGAATCTCTAATCAAAATAAAAAAGAGCAAACAATAATTCTACTCTTAGGTCTATATGGTGCAGGAAAAACAACTACAGCAGGCAAGTTAGGACTATATTACTCTAAAAGAGGCAAAAAAACAGCTCTTCTTGGTCTAGATGTTCATCGTCCTGCTGCAAGCGACCAACTTGAACAGATCGCAAAACAAAATAAGCTTGCTTATTTTGTAGATAAAACTGAAAAAAATGCTCTAAAAATCTGGAAAAAATTTAAATCAGATTTAAAAGAATATGAAGTTTTAATTATAGATACAGCAGGACGCCATAGCCTTGATTCAGATTTAATTAAAGAAATAAAAGATCTAAATAAAGAAATAAAACCAGACTATAAAATTCTAGTTATTCAAGCAGATATAGGCCAAGCAGCACGAACTCAGGCAAGTGAATTTCAAAAAGCTCTAGAAGTTAATGGAGTCATAATAACTAGAATGGATAGCACGGCAAAAGCAGGAGGGGCACTCACAGCCTGCTATGAAACAAAAGCCCCAGTCTTCTTTATAGGAACAGGAGAAAAATCTAATGACTTAGAATCCTTTAATCCACAATCTTTTGTGTCAAGAATACTCGGAATGGGCGATCTTGAAGGGTTGCTTGAAAAAGTACAGAGTGCAGTAGACCAAGATTCTCAGAAAAAAATGAAAGACAAACTTGAAAAAGGCGAGTTTGATTTGCGAGATTTTCAAGAACAGATTAAATCAATGTCTAGTATCGGAAGTTTTGATAAACTTCTTGATATGGTTCCTGGTTTCTCTGGCTTAAAAGGAAAAGTTCCTGAGAAAATGATTGGAAATCAAGAAGAAAAAACAAAAAAATGGCAGCACGCAATAAATTCTATGACCGAAGAAGAAATAAAAAATCCTGATTTGTTAGAAAAACAAACCTCTAGGATCGCTAGAATAGCAAAAGGTTCAGGAACTTCAACAAGTGACATCAGACAATTAATCAAACAATACAAAATGATAAAAGAATTCACAAAGGGTGGGATATCTGAAGAGCAATTATCTAGTGGAGGATTTTCTCAGAAACAAATGATGAAACTCGCAAAGAAATTTGGAAAAAAGATGAGGATGTAATAATTTTTATTATTTCAAAAAATCAAAAAACCTTTTGTTTACCACACCTTAAAAGGTGTGGTTTGTTTTGGGTTTTTGGATTCTCCGAAAGAAATATGCAGTAATACAACCACAACATAAATGTTGCGGATTTCTTTCAGTGATTAAAAGAATGACCTACAACAGAACTGGGATTGCGAGGATTTGAGAGTATCACTGCGTTAATGCTTCTTAGCCTTAATGCAAATCTAATTTGTTCTACTAAACCCACTCTAGACCCAGAAGGAACAGATATTTGAAAGCTTTCCCCACTTTCTTCAAAAAAAGCCCGCGAAGAGGAAGTATTTGCATATCTATATCCTAATCTTACTTGAACAGTATTTTTCTCAACCACATAATAACAAGCATTAAGTCTTGCTGGTTTAGGTAAAACTACACGAGATAAAGGGTTGTAACCTCCCTCTGCTCTTTCTCTAAGTAAAACCTGCTCTCGCTTAACTAAGTCTCTGTCATCTATTGTGAAACTTCCAAGATCCTGCAGATTTTTTAATGGTTTATACATGTTTATTCTAACCTTTTTTCCCAGAACGAATCTAGCAAATGAAATTAAGAAGTATTTAAAAAGATTTGTATAAATAATAGATTAAATAACATGTTGACTCAAACAAAACAAAATATCCAAAAGAAAAAAATAAACATCTAATCAGTTTTCAGTTATCAAAGGGCATTAACTGCAAAAGACATAATTTCCAACAGGAGATAATCTTACTAGATTAGCTCTTAAATCTTCTTGAAGCTGTCTCTGCCAATCGGAAAAATAAGCGTTAAAATCACTTACTGGTTCAAGCGCTAATTTCGCCAGAACCTGACGACCCCTAGCATAAAGTAGAGGGCATCTTTGAATAGCCCTCCAAGCAGGATTAGTAAACCTAGATGTCTTAATATTTTTTATTTCTACATCCGGAGAATATTCTGCATCTAAATCCATCTAAACTTAATAATTTTAACATTTATAAACTTTATTCTATTGAATTTAATATGTCTTCCTCAAAACCGCAACAAACTCTTAATCTCCTTGCTCAGGCCGCCGAAGCAAAAATATACAAGCAAGGAGATATTATAATAAAAGACAGAGTCAGCAAAGGCTATCGCCACCCAATTCTAGATAAAAAGATGATAAAACAAAGAACAAAAAGAGAAAAGAGTATTCTTGAAAAAGCAAATAAGTTAATTGATTCTCCTCTACCTGAACAAAATAGAGGGGAAAGTATAATAAGAATGCCTTTTATAGAAGGCAAAAAACTTTCTGATTCATTAGAGCAATTAAACTGGAGAGAATTATGCAAACAAATAGGCAACAACATAGCAATCCTGCATGATAACAATATTATTCATGGAGACTTAACAACAAGTAACATGATTTTGGTAGATAATTCAAAAAATAAATCAAATTCTAATCTTTCAAACCAAAAATTATCAAGAGATATAATAATTAATAAATATAAAAAAGATCAAGAAGCCGAGCAGCATAGTAATGTGAACAAAGAGAACCAATCTGAGCCGAGCAGCAGCGAGGCGAATAACAAACAAAAAGTAATCTTCATAGACTTTGGTTTAAGCTTTATCTCAAACAGAATAGAAGACAAAGCCGTAGATCTTCATTTAATAAAACAAGCCCTAGAAGCTAAGCACTTCACAATCCATAAAGAAGCAGAAAAAATAATTTTAGAAAATTATAATAGCAAAGATAAATCTCGAGTTATAGAACAACTTAAGAAAGTCGAATTAAGAGGAAGATACCGCAAAAATGCTGTTTAAATTTTTATGCATTTTTGGGGCTCCGAAAATCTTTGATTTTCGCGGTAAACATTAAGTTCTTATTGAATCTTACCTTCTTTTCTAAGATTTTCAAAAGCTAGAGATAATTCATTTATAACTAGCTCACAATGATTCGCTAGATCTAAATCTGTACAAGAATAAAATTCTTGCATCGCAGGAAGCACTTCATTTAAAATAATCCTTGCTTCTATTCCCAAATATCCCGAATTTCTTCTATCTCTTACTCTTAAGGCCTTTTTAACATAAGTTTTATACATATTCTTGACTGTTCCCCTCATATTTGGATGAGCCTCTATAGATAAACCGCTCCAGCGATAACCTGAAAAAAATTTAAAGATGTTTCTATTAATTAAAATAATACCTCTATATTGTTCTATTTGATATCTAGGAAAAATCATTTCAAAAGATTCTCTTGGAGATTCACGCCCAGTTACAATAAGCGAACCGTATGCTGGAGCCACTCGCCTTGTTCCAGGATAAAGACTTCTACGAATCAAATCTATTCTTGTTCCTTCATGTTTGGTTTTTTCTGTCATTTTTAATCTATATCAGAACTCTTCTTCCCTTAAAAACTTTTAATAGCCCCACCCGGATTCGAACCGGGGTCACAAGCTCCAAAGGCTCGTATCCTTGACCGCTGGACGATGGGGCTAAAATACCTTCTTAATTTTATTAAGATGCTTGAGGTTATGAAACCCTGAGAGTTTATAAAATTTCGCTATTTATAATTTTTCGCTTGGCATTATCCTAAACAAGGGCAATTAATAAAAATGCTAATCTTTCTTAAGCTTAATAGTCCAGAAGACCTC
>CAYHEY010000033.1:0-7556 GCA_964355735.1 Candidatus Woesearchaeota archaeon | reverse complement strand
TCCTTCTTTGATTCATTTAGAATAACAAAATCATCAACATAGCGAATATAATATTTTGCTTTTAAAAGATTTTTTACAAATTGATCGAGTTCGTTTAGATATAAATTAGCGAAGAATTGAGATGTTAAATTTCCGAGAGGCATTCCTTTAGATAAAAACTTATTTGCTCCTCTTCCAGAATAAATTATGTTGCTCCCAAGAATTTCTTTTATAAGGCGAATAATATTTTCATCTTTAATTTTCTTTTTTATGATGTTTAATAAAACCTCGTGGTCTACTTCTTGAAAATAATGTTTTATATCTGCTTTTAAGCAATAAACCTTCTTTGTAAAATTCTTTGTAACTCTTCTTTTAAATAGATCAAATCTTTTTATAGCAAATAATGTTCCTTTTCCTATTCTATTTGCACAAGAGTCATAGATGAAACTTTTGTCGAAGATAGGTTCAATAAACATTATCAAATCATGGTGAATAACCCTATCACGAAAGTCTGAAGAGTGAATTACTCTTGTTTTAGGATCAGTTATAATAAATCTTTTTAGAGGTTTTGGAGTATAGGTTTGCGTTTTTAATTCTTGTGAAAGATGCCAGAGATTTAGCAGATATTCTTTATGGAAATTAATAACCTCTGGTTTTCTCGTTTTTCCTTTTCTTGCTTTTTTATAAGCAAGAAGAAGATTTCTATAGTCATATAAATTATTATAAATTCTTTTGTAGGTCTTCATGATATAAAAAAGTCTTAGGAGTAAGGCCATTCTGGAAGCATAACCATTCCTGTTGCTATCATTGTAGTTGCCATTGAGGTTCAATCTACCATTGTTCCTATTGGAATAAAGCGCGGAAGTTATGTAGTCAGTTAATTCTTACTTCACTGCAATTTTAGGATTTCATCGAATTTTATATTCCTATAAAACGCTCATTTTACTAACTATCATTGCTGTATTTTATGGCTTAAATCAAATAATAATGCTCTAATCAACTGACATGTGGTCTTTAGACTCTTTCTAGATTTTACGAATTGAAAGAGCTCCCTAAGACAAGATTATAATAAAATTAAGATTAATAAACCCTTGTGTCAAGAATTGACTTTATTTTTTTGCGGACTTCGCACCTTCGGTGCTCGTCTTACACACACTGGAAGCATAACCACCCCTGTTGCTATCATTGCAGTCGCCATCGAGGTCCAATCTACCACTGTACCTACTGGAATAAAGCGCGGAATATCTTTTTGTATCAGAATTAGCAGAATCAAGATAGCCAACATAAGCTTCATTTTTGTGGCAAGCTCTTGCAAGTTTTCCAAAAGCATCAATCATGTCTTCTCCAACATGAGCTATAACAAAAGGATGTTTTAGCACTTTTTCTATTGGCAAAACTCCTTGCTCTGCTCCTTTCGGCACAAATCTTACTCTTTTATCTTTAGAAAGACAAAGTTTAGCTAATGCCTCGCTTGTTAAAGGCATTTTTCCGTCAACATTATCAAAAACAAATATTCCTTCTTTCCATGATACGCCCTCAGTTGCATTCCAAAAATATTGATTTCTAAACTTAGAGAATAAATCCCGGCAGTATTGCTGTCCTTCATTTCTTTTAGCCATGTAAGCCAATAAAAGGTTCTGTCTTGTTGTAGGTCTTAATCCATTTTTATCAACTTCAGCCATAACACCTTTAAAATCTCCTGGCCCAACCATTGGTAGCCCAAATTCCAGCATCTCTGTTAAATCTGGAATTATAATTGCTCTTGGGGTTTCTACTCTCTCAACAAGAATTCCACCATTTTCGTTAAGTGCTATTGTTTCCATGCTTTTCCTACAAAATCTCTCTTTATAAATCTTTTGGTAGTGATGTAATGAGCTAGTAGTAACAGATTATTTTTTATAATCTCTAGGGTAATACAAAATGCAAGTAAAGTCTTTATTTTATTTCTTCTTTTTTGCCCTACTCTTTATTTTTGGCTTTTTTTGCGTCTTTTTATTTAATTTTCTTATTTTTCTTGGCTTTACTGTCTTTGCTTTTTCTTCTTTAGCTCGTTTCTTAAGTCTTTTCTCTAGTTCTTTATATTCTTTGAGTATCAACTCAAGAGTTGGCTTGATATCTCCTGAATGTTGAAATATTCTTAGGACTTCGTAGTATTCTTTTCTACTATCCATAGAAATACTAACAGGAGGCATTTTATTCTTGATTAGAATATTATTCATTAGTAATCTTCCTACTCTACCATTTCCATCTTCAAATGGATGAATATACTCGAATTGATTATGAATAACTGCTGCAAGAGCAATTGGGGGAAGTTTTTTCTTATTTTGATTATACCATTTAACAAGTTCTGTTAAAAGAGTTTTTACTCTGCTTGAGGGCGCTCCGAGATGAATAATATTTCCTGTCCCATCTCTTATTCCTACTTCTGTCCCTTTTTCTCGAAATTGGCCTGCAAAAGATTTAGAATTTGAGAAAATTATTCTATGCAATTCTAGCATTAATTCAAGAGAAATAGGAACTTTTGTTTTTCTTATGAATTTTATGGCTTCTGCTACACCATAGGTCTCAGAGATATCTTCTTTTGGCTTAGAGAAAGGCCATTTATTTGCCCCAAGTATGTCAAAAACTTCTTCTTGAGTTATTGTAGAACCTTCTATAGCATTTGTATTATAAGTAAATAATTCTGTAAACTCTCCCCAATCTTTTTCACTAAGATGCATTACTTTTAGTCGAGCATGTCTTTTGAGAGACTTAATCATCTCTTCATCCCTCTTGTTAAACTTGTAGTTAATTGGGCTTCTTACTATCTTGAAACTATTAAGTTGCTGGACTAGAAGCTCGCGAGCTTTTGTCTGCCTTTGAAGAAGAACATGGGAATCTATATTGCTGCCTATATAAACTCGTATTTTTTTTACCTGGCCTCCTTCTCGGAATGAGTGGGCTAAGTAATATTTTACTCCTTTTTTTGTTTTTCTTGTTTCAAGATACATGTTGGGGTTTTTAGTGCTTTATTAAGGGAGCATTATCGAAATCTGATTTATTTAATGAGACATATCTAGAAACTGTCTTAAGTAAATCATTACTCCTGGAAAAAGAACTATGCCTTTTTTTAGAGTAAAAGGTATACAAAATAACTTCTATGTTCAATTTTTTTAGTTTATCTACTACAGGTACAAAATCGCTATCATTTGCTATTAATATGACCTTTTTTACGTCCTTATGCTCCAAAGGTATAGACATTAAATCAATAATGGCGAGGCTATCAACGCCTTTTTGCCCATATATAAATTTACCTTCTATTTTTAATCTTTGACATCTTCCTTCCCTTATAGAGATAATTGGATTCTTGGATAATTTATTTTTAAAGTTCTCGTATCTTCTATACCTCTCTGTTTCTTCTGATGTTGTTCTATCACTTTTAAATGGTGGTGCAGTATAATAATAAATGTGCTCGCATAATAATCTTTGTTTTTCAGCTAGTTGCTTAGAAAAATCTAAGAGATTATATCTTAGATATCTTCCATTGCCAAAATAATCACTTAATTTTGAAAGAAAACCTGCATCGATAAGAACTATTGTTTTATCCATTTAATAACCTCCAAAAATAATAAAAAAGTAATCATCCGACAACCTTTTCAGATTATCGGGGTGTATGTTATTATTAGTAATATAATTGTATTTATAAGCTTTTTGTCTAATAATAAATTGAGGATGCTTGTTGTTAGCCATAGTATACTCTTAGGTGTCTACGTTTATATAGTTTTCTATGGCTGGGTGTCTACATCTGTCTACACTTGGGAGAAGTTGCAGACCCTATAAAAGGATAATTCCTTTTTTTCTTAACTGACTTTTTAACTCGCTTTTTCTTAAATTAATATTCTCTTCTATCTTTTGAATTTTTTTCTTGCTCTGTTCTTTCTCGAGTGAGATTTGCTCTATTGAACCCTTTAGATTTGCCAGTTCCTGTATCGGGTTTTCTAGTATGCTCTTCTCTGCAAAAACATTATGTATTTCTTCTTTTCTTAAAATTATTGTTTCTATTTCTCTTCTTGTTCTTTCTTTTTTACTCTCTTCAAACAAATCTATTAGCTCGTTTCTCTCTGGACTCAGGATTTTATTAAAATCGGATTCATATTCTCTTACAATCTTAAGTTTTTTATCAATGCTGTGAAAGGTTTTCTCAAGATTTTTGAAATCTAATTCTTTCTTTAATTTTAATAGTTTTCTTTCTATCTCCCCTTTTGTAATGAGGGCTTTTTGTTTTCTTTCTTCTTGAAGCAGATATTCTTCGGATTTTCTCTTCTTAGTTAATTTTTGTTCTAGCTCTCCTTCTTTTTCTTTTATAAAACTGAGTTTTCTTTCTGCTTCTTTAGTATTGCTTGCTATCTCAGCTTTTTGATTATCTAGCTCTTTCAACTCTGCTAGACTTGTTTTTACTATAAGCGAGATTTTTAGATCTTCTAGGAGTTCTTTATTGTTGTTTATTATAGAATTTATCTCTTTTCCAAAAGAAATTACGGTTTCTTTTGCTTCTCCAAGCTCTTTTCCTATGAGAATTGTTGCTCTTTCATATACTACTCGGGATTGTTGATTAAACTCCAGAAAGGTTTTATCTATGTCCTGAATAGCTTTTTCCAGGTCTTCTTTGTGACATTCTTTAAGTTTTTCTCCTAATCTTCTTAGATAATCTATATATCTATGGAGATTATCTTCAGATACTTGTTTTAGCAGTTCTTGAACTTTCTTGTCTTTGATGTCTACTTTAAGAAGAATTTCTCGCTTTTCATCAAGTCTCTTGATAAATTTATCAATTGCAAGATGTATCTCTTTAAGAATTTTCTTTGAGTTTTCTCTTTCTCTTATATGTCTTTGATTAAGCCAGTTTTCTAGCTCCTTGAATTCAAGCCTTTCTTTTTCAGGAATTTCTCTGTTTGCTTCTTGTTCTAGCTTTTCTTTTTCTGATTCTTCTTTTATGGCTCTGGCTTGTTCTCCTATTTCTTCTAATTTTTTCTTTAAAAAGTCAAATATGCCCATTAGTTTAATTGTATTCTGAGATAAATAAAGTTATTGGTTGAGATAATAGTTTAGCTACTAAATCCTCTTTTTAAATCACCAGCTTTAATATGCAGATTTTTGAGCAAGTAAGAATAACAAACTTAAGAGCAGTTTACAAGCATTTTTCAGCAACTCTAGGATAATATATTCTTTAACATAGTAATTATTATAAACTTAAGAGCATCTTAGGGATTATGAAATTCAAAAAATCTGAAAATGAACCTATAAGACTACCAATTAATGCACTTGATGAAAAGCAAATTGGGCGCCTTATTAAGAGACTATCTGAACCTTGCTTAGATCGCTATGCTATTCAAGCGGCCTATAGACTCTTTGACTTGGATAATCCGAGAATAGCAGAGATAGATTGCAGAGAAAAGCACAGACATACTTCTGATTGCGTAACTTACCATGATTTAACTGCTATGGTTGTTGATAGACTAATTCAAGAAATTAGAAGATATAGAAATTTTATGAGTAGTGTTAGTAATGATCTCTCGCATCAAGGATAATTAGTTAAAATCTGGAACTTATTTCTTTAAACTTAAAATTCTGATTAGAACTGCTAGTGCGGCTATAAAAGTAAATATTTCGTATGGTGAAACAGGAAGATTAGTAAGATAGCCTGAAGTTACAAGTATTAAAACTCCTGCCATGTATAACCCAATAAATCCTGGCTGTATATTTCTGCTATTCCAAGAAAGAATTAACTGAACAACCCAAGCAAGGGCAATTACTATCAAACCAATTGAAACCCAATCAATTATCATTTTTTATTTATGGCTCTTTTTAATAGCCGGATTTTTATTAATACTGCTATAGAAACAGCAAAACTAACTATGTTTGCTATTGCTAATTCTTCAAGACCTGAAGAAAAGCTGTCATAAACTAAAAAAATTACTCCGATTGCATAAAGGAAGATGAAGGGAATATGTATATTTTTATTGTTGTTCATAAGCAGTAACTGTAAAGTCCAGCCGAGAATTATGAATATTAAACCAATAGTGGCTATCATTTTTTATAATCTCCTTTGAAAAAAGTCCAAGCTAAAAATAAGGCAGAGAGTGTTGCAATAAAAAATGACGAGTAAAGTAAATCTGGGTTGATTGAAAATCCTTTAAGTTTTATAAAATCATAAGCTACATAGATTCCAAAGGTAATTAGGAAAAACCAGCCATAATATTTTTTCTTAGAAATCATGATTATTCCTAAAAGAGCTATAACTAACTCAATTAAAATAGAGAGATATTGTAAAAATTCCATCACCATCTTAGATAAATAAGATTGGAGAAGTATTTAAAGGTTTTTGAAGAGAGAGGTTCATTAGAAAAATTTTACGGAACTTTCCTTAACGGCTACACTTATGTATAACGCCGACACAAAAAGTTTTCATCTTGCAAATAAAGATATATAAGATACTAAGATGAAAACTTTTTCCAGTTCCTGGTGTCTGCATTCAGATTTGTAGTTTATAGAGAAGACAGACTTCATTTCATTCAGTCTGTAAAGAACGCCGACACCAGCGAACGAAACAATTGTTCGCTACTCTATGATTTTTTATCGTTTAAACTCTTCCAAGCAAAATCCTTTTAGTATCCCTTCCGAGATAGTGTTGTTTAGAAATAAGACTATTTCTATTGCATATAGATTCATAGTTTCTCTTTGCATCTTGCATTAACTTCTTACATATTTTTTTTATCATATCGCTCCTTTAAAGGCATAATTTAAGTTTATGTAACAATCATCACAATAACAAGTTGAATAATTGCCCTTTCTTCGTTCTATTCCTCTTAAATTACCACAACTCTCACATTTTACTTTTGAAATTTCTTGAGGATTTAATGCTTCTTGAATAATGAACTTAATTTTGTTCTGCTCAAAAGGATTTTTATGTTTTTTAGCATTCAAGCTCAAAGGCACATTCTTTTTATTTATAGTGAGAATAGTCTTCTGTTTATTTTCAACAACACAATCATAACCTTTAGCCGTTATATCCTTTAAGAGTTCGTGAGCCGACTTCTTAGAAGGGTTATATAGAATTTTAAGTTTGTTTGTTAGTTGTTGTGTCATATTTTAGAATCCATCCTGTCCACACTAACTTAAAAAAAGTTGTTAATTTATTTAAAAAGTCACCCAACCACAGAATAATTCTTATAAATGTTGTTATGCCAACGGATAAAACTAAAATTATAATTATAACATCTACAAAGAATATTCCAGTTATTCTTTGTCCAACCCAATCAATACTATTAGCAAAAAAACCCACGATGGTACTTATTGCAGCAGCTAAAGCAATCGTGGTATAATCTTTTTCTTTCATATACGATTTGTTCTTATTTTTGGCTTCTTTCCAAAAATCTTTTAATGTATTATTTGACTGTTTCATATTTCCTCTTGTCTCTCTCTGTTAAACTTAAGACCATGACCGGCTATACTCCCGCCTATTCCAAATCCCCTCCTTGTCCTTCTTAATGGTCTGAAATCTTTACTTGCAAATCTTACAATTTTTCTTTTTTCTTTTG
>CAYHEY010000032.1:0-7574 GCA_964355735.1 Candidatus Woesearchaeota archaeon | reverse complement strand
GGTTCTTATCTTCTCTTTTATTTCTTTTGCATTGAACTCTTTTTGAATAAACGGCATAGTAATTTATGAGAATCTAGGGTTATAAATATTTATGGGCTAAAATAGTCAAATATTTATGCTTATGAACTTTAACCAAAAAGCTTATAAATAGTACGTACTTAGTACATACTATGGAGAAAATAAGCTTCGAGCATAGAGTATCGAGGGGAAGCAGGTTTAATCAGATTTACATACCCTTGCAAATGAATAGAGTATTTGAGGCAGGAGACTTAGTTGAAGTAAAACTTATAAGTAAAAGAGTAGAACTTTATTATTCAAAAAATCTTAAAAAGATAAGTTCGTTTAAAGAAAGACTTGTAAAAGAGATATTTTCTATAGTAAAACTTCTTTCAGGGGTAGAACAGATATTCTTTGTTGGCTCTTTTCTTACAAAGAATGAAGATTATAAGGATATAGATATAATTATTATATCTGATGTTAAAGATATAGATGAAAAAGTATACTCTTTTCTTACAGAAAAATTTTCACTTAAATTTCATATACTCTCTATCCCTTTGAAGAGATTTGAAGAATTGATTATAATTTGTCCTTTAACAAGGAATATGTTAAATTATTATATTTCAGATAAGAAACTTGAATTAGTTAAAGAAAAGAGGATAGATAAAGATCATTTGAATTTCTTGCTTATGATGCCCGAAGATTTGCTTAAGATCAATGTAACTAGCAGAGCCTTTTACGATAGTCTTAGAAGGCTCATTACAATTGAAAATTTTTTAGAGAGTAAAGAATCTAAAACTTTTAAAATAGAAGAGGAATTAAAGACTTTGTTTGGAGATTTTTTATTTAGCAGGATGAGAAATAATGAGCCTCTTGAAGCGATTGAAATTAAAAAAATCAGAAAATTTATGAAACTAAAAATTAATAAAATTAAAATAATAATAAAAAGGAGTTAAGATGGGAAAAAAGGCAGTTATAGAAGAATTCACTAATTTACTTGCTGTTGCTTTAAGACACAGAATAGGCAGTATTGTTAATAATAATGAAATTTATGCACAAAAATATGCAAGAGATGCAGAAATTTTGATTAATGAAGCAAAGAAGATTGTTATAGGTATTAGCTTTAATATTTATGAGAAGAAAGAGATAAGAGAAAAATTAGAAAAAAAGCTAAAAAATGAGCTTGAGAGCAAGACTTTTATTGATAGTAAGAAGTTTGAAATTATAGGCGGAGAGATTGAGAAGGCTTTGAGAGAGATTATATAATTCTGTTTAAAGTTCTAGGTAATACTCTTCCAATTGACTTCATAATAATTGATATCTCTTTCTGAATCTATTATTGCAAGAAGAAGAGTTTTTGCAGTTGAATGAGCTATTCTTGCTTTTGCACAGAAATCATCAAGTTTTAACTTATTTTTTCTTTCGAGAATATAGAGGAGATATTTTGCATGGTCTTTTCCAGGCTTTGCGGATTTTTCATATACTCTGAAATCTGTTCCGAATTTAAGACCTTCTTTTACTATCAGGCCTTTGGTTTTTAGATCTTTGAAGACCCTATAGGAATCATGAGTTTCTTCTTTTTGTTTATTTGATAGTTCTTTGAAAGAGATTTTCTTGTTCTTTGAGCTTATTAGCAAGGCTTTTTTCTCTTCTAGAAGATAGAGTACTTCAAATAGAGAGTAAATTATCTTGCCACTTTTTGGTTCGCCAATAAAACTCTTACTAGCCAGATTAAAAGATTCTGTTTTAGTTGAATAAAATGAGTTTCCTTCTTGATAGATTTCAAATGGTGATGACATGGTCTCTAGAGAAAAGAAAACTATTTAAAGCTATTTCTCTTTTATTTTTTATGGAAAAACTAGCACATGGATGGGATTTAGTTCTGGTAGTCGTGTTAGTCTTGGCTCTCTTAGTTTTATAGAGAGTCATTTTTCAACTAAAATTTTCTTAGAAAAATGGCTTATAAATATTATAACTTGCTTGTGAAAGGGGGTTTTCTTAGCTTTTGCTTGAATAAAGGATATAATGAATAAAGGAATATCTGAACAAGATTTGACAGAACACGAAATCATAATTGCTTTTAAGAGGATGCAAAGTTATGTTGTTCCTGCTGGCATGAAACATCAGATAGTTCATAACTCTCAAAGAGAAGATGTAGGAATTGCTATTTCAACCAATGGAAGTAAAGGATTTAGAAGAAAAAGAGCAGAAGTAGTCTATTGGTTTACAGGACCCTATGCTTATGTTGCTTCTGTTCCAATGAAGAGTCAGGGGATTACTATTAACTTAGATAGTTTAGTATAATTTAAAAATACTGGAGAATAATGATTATAAAGGAGAAAATAAGATGAAAGAAAGAAATCCAAGTTGTATAATTGTCCATGGTTGTCCATCTGATGTAGAAAAAGCTATGAACTCCAAAACTAGGACCTATGATAAACATTGGATGCCCTGGATTAAAAAACAACTTGAGGAAGAAGGAATAAAAGTTTTTGTTCCTTTGATGCCAGAACCTTGGAAGCCGGATTATTCAGAATGGAAAGCCGCCTTTGAAAAAAACAAAGTAGATGAAGAGACCATTTTAATAGGGCATAGCGGGGGAGCAGGATTTCTGGTTAGATGGTTAGGAGAAATAAAAAAGAGAGTAAAAAAATTAATCTTAATTGCCCCTTATATTTTAGATAGTGGAGTTGACCCTGAATTGAGAGAACTTGTGAGTTTCAAACCCGATTTGAAACTAAAAGGATATTGTAAAGAGATAATAGTTTTCATTGATAAAAAAGATGATAAAGATATTGTGAGGAGTGCAAATTATCTTGAAGAAAAGATGGGAGCTAAAGTAGTAGAATTAAAAAACCATGGTCATTTTACTCTGGAGGATATGAAAACAGAGAAGTTTCCAGAATTATTTAATGAAATTTTAATGAACACTAGAGGGGATGAAGAGCAAAAAGTTGATTTCGCAGCAATAGAGAAAAAGTGGCAGAAAGAGTGGGAAGATAAAAGGATATTTGAGCCCTCCATGGACAGCAAAAAGGAAAAATTCTTTTTTACAACACCTTATCCTTATATTTCCGGAAGTTTACATTTGGGTCATGGGCGGGCTGCTACAGAAAGCGATATTTTTTGCAGATATAAAAGAATGACGGGGTTTAATGTTTTATTCCCTATGGCTTTTCATATAAGTGGAACTCCTGTTTTGGGAATATCTTCTGCTATAAAGAATGGCGATAAAGGTAAAATAAAATTATATGAGGATTATGTTGCTGCTTATGAGAAAGATAGCAAAAAAATTAAGGAGATAGTAAAATCTTTTGAAAATCCCCAAAAGATTGTTGATTTTTTCCTTCCAAAAATGATTGAAGAATATAAACAGCTTGGCTTGGGTGTTGATTGGACTAGAAGTTTTACTTCTGGAGATATGGAACACCAGAAAATGGTCGAGTGGCAATTTAATCAATATAAAGATAAAAACTATCTTGTTCAGGGCAAATATCCTGTTTTATATTCTCCAGAAGATGAGAGTGCTATGGGTGAAGACGATATTCAGGATGCTGATTCTAATCCTGTTGAAAAGCAAGAATTTACTCTTCTTAAATTTAAATTCAAAAACAAAATTTTAGTGGCTGCAAGTTTAAGGCCAGAGACAGTATTTGGGCAAACAAACTTGTGGGTTAATCCTAATATCGAATATTATGAGGCTAAAGTTGGTAATGAAATATGGATTTTAAGTAAAGAAGCTATTGAAAAATTAAAATATCAGAGAAAAGATATAAAAGAACTTGGAAAGACTAAAGAAAAATTGCTTGGAGGTCATGCAATTGCTCCCGCAATTAAGAAAGAAGTAATAATATTACCATCAAGATTTGTTGATGCGGATATTGGAACGGGAATTGTTACAAGTGTTCCGAGTGATGCACCCTATGATTATATCGCTTTAAAGGAATTGCAAGATAATAAAAAACTTGACAAACTTTATGGATTTAGTATCGATTGTGTTGAAGAAATAGAAGATATTGAAATAATCCCTATTATAAAAACACTAAAGTATGGTGATATGGCTGCTGTAAAATTAGTAGAAGAATATAAAATTAGTTCACAGGATGATCCCAAATTAGAAGAATTAACACAAGAAGTTTACAAAGAGGGTTTTCATAGTGGTATTCTTTTAAATAATTGTGGAAAATATTCTGGAATGAAGGTTATTGATGCAAAAGAAAAAATGAAGAAAGATATGATTTTTAATCATGAAGCAGAAATAATATACGAAACCTCTAGAAAAGCTCTTTCAAGAAGTGGTGGGAAAATTTTAGTGGCTGTTTTGGATAATCAATGGTTTATTGATTTTAATGCAAAAGGTTGGAAAGAGAAGGCAAACGAATGTTTAAAAAAAGTAGAACTGCTTCCTGAATCTAATAGAAAATTGTTTGAGGATGTTTTTGCTTGGCTGGATAAAAGACCTTGTGCTAGAAAAAGGGGGCTTGGAACTCCGTTGCCCTTTGATAAGGGCTGGATGATTGAATCACTTTCAGATTCTACTATTTATATGACTTTGTATACTATTAATCATTTAATCAGAAAATATAAATTAAATTCTGAAAATCTCAGCAAAGAGTTTTTTGATTATGTCTATTTGAACCTGGGGAAAATCGAAGAAATCTCCAAAAAAACAAAAATTAAAATAGAAATTTTGAAAGAATTAAGGGAAAGTTTTGAGTATTGGATGCCTAATGATCATAGACATACTTTTATTTTGCATCTTTCAAATCATTTAGCTTTTATGCTTTTTGCTTTTGCAGGAATATTTTCTGAAAAATATTGGCCTAAAAAAATAAGTTTTCATGGACTTATTGTTAGTGAAGGCGAAAAAATGTCTAAAAGTAAAGGTAATGTTATTACACTTCTGCATGTTAAGAAAACATATGGGGCAGATGTTTTTAGATTTTATTTAACTCAATCTACAAATGTTCAAGGAACCTTTGATTGGAGAGAGAGTGAAGCTCAGAACGCTAAAAAAGCTATAGAAAAAGTTTACTCTGAAGCTTTATTAGCAATAAAAAATAGAAAAAAGGGCGATCTAAAGCCTATTTATTTACATAAATTTAATAAAATTTTAAGAGATGCTACTCTTAGAATAGGAGAAATGAAACTTAGAGAATATAATAATCTAGTTGTTTATGATGTTCTTAATTTAATTAAAGAGGCTAAAGTAAATCTCAATGAAAAAGAACTTTTAGCGTTTTATGATTATTTTATTTCCTTTTGGTTGAAACTTCTTGCCCCTGTTTGTCCGCATATTGCAGAAGAGTTATGGCATAAACTTGGAAATAAGACTTTTATAAGTTTGGAAAGTTGGCCAAAATGTGATGAAAGCAAAATTGATGAAAAGCTTGAGCAAGAAGAGAAAAATGTTGATAAAAGTGTTTCGGATATTATTAATGTTTTAAGAATAGTTCGAGAGAAGCAAGGCAAAGAAGTAAATAAAGTCTATTTGTATGTTATGCCTTTTGAACTTAAAAGTTATGATGCTGAAATAATAGGTAAGAAGATAGGAAAAGAGGTTATTGTTTTTGCTGTTAATGATAAAAAGAAACATGATCCAGAATCTCGAGCTTCTAAGGCAAAGCCAGGAAAGCCAGGAATTTATGTTGAGTAGATGTTAAGTAAACCGCGAATCTTACATCATCTGCTTGAAACAAATTGCTCGCTAATCATATTCTTAAATAAGGCTCACAATTCGAATTTAATAATCTCTATAATCTGAACATACAAGCTCAAGTATTGTTATTAGTTTTATTAATTGATTTTAGAATGCGAAGCCTAACTAAAAGGGTATGTTAAGTTATAAACGTGACTTAATAGTTGAGAAGGGTTTAAAAACTTAAATAATATAGAATAAATATGGCAGAAAGACAACTTCATCCTGGAGCAAAATGGCTGTTTAGAGTAAGGGGTTTTTTCAGTTTCTTGTTTGTATTTATATTCTTAGGAATATGGCTTGGAGCTATTACTGGCACTATTTTACAATCTTCAGTAACAAATGTTGGAGGAATAATATTTGCTTTTATAATTACAATTATTGTTGTTCTTTTGATAATTGTTGAAGTCTATGCAAGACTTTCATATAGATTCTGGAAATATGAATTTACAGAGGAGCAATTAAGGATAGAAAGAGGAATAATATGGAAAAAATATTCTAATATACCTTATCAGAGAATACAAAATGTAGATATAACTAGAGGAATACTTGCAAGATTATTTGGCTTTTCTTCTGTAAATATACAAACAGCAGGATATTCTATGCCTGTTAATAATCGGGGTTTTGGAAGCATGGCAGAGGGATTTATACCCGCTGTTTCAGTTGAAGAAGCAGAAGAAATAAGAGAATTTGTAATAAAGAAGATAACTAAGAAAAGAGGACAAGGTTTGTAAATTTTTATTGATGAAAGGAGGTGTAAAAAATAAATAAAATGGTTGATGCGAGTACGGTCATGGATTTAAGCGGTAGCGGATTTGGAGGAACGACAAGTCTTAATCTTTTTGATTTCTTGCCTCCAGAAGTAAAAAACATGATTATTGGTGCTATTCTTTTGACTATAGCCTTATATGTTTACCTTTCTATGGTTCATATGAAAATAGGAAAGAAAGCAAGCTTGCAAAATCCGGGAGTTGCATGGATAAGTCCTATTATAACTCTATTTGAAGCAGCTAAAATGCATTGGTGGCCTTGGGCTATGATTTTTATAGGTTATCTAGTTTGCTTCTTGCTTGGGCTTTTTAATTCTACTTCTGATTTTGGAAAGTATTTAATGCTGGCTGTTGCTGTTATTTTCCTTGTTATGATGGTAGTATGGCAGTGGAAAACTTTTAAGGCGGTTAATAAACCTGGTTGGTGGGCTTTAGTATTGCCTATCGCTCTTGTATTGAGTTTATTGTTACTGACTGCAGGTCCAGGATTTGCTTTAGCAGGAGGAATTATAGCTCTCTTGGGTTTTGTAGTTTACCTAATTTTAATTGGTATAGCTGCTTGGAGCAAGAAGTAATTTATTTTTTATCTTTCTTTATTTCTTTATTTTATTCAAAAGGCGATTCGCCTGTTTTTTCTGCTTTTATTAAACGAATGTCTAATTGAGCCATCATTACTTGTTTGGAATAATGTTCTGCTAACTTTTTCCTTTTTTCTGTTGGCGTTTGATCTTGAAAGTGTTTTGGTTGAAATCTTCCTGAAGCAATTTCTAGATCTCTTATTTCACTATAAATTCTGTTAATTGTTAAATTATCCCAAGAGCCGTATAAGCTTAATTTTTCTCTATAGGCTTTTTCTCCTATTGCTTGGAGTGTTTCTCTTTCTTTAGCGAGTCTAGCCTGTTGATTTGGAGTTTGACTCTGCGCAATTTCTTTTTGATTTCTTATGATTATGTTTCCTAAATCGAGAGAGGTCATAATGTTTATGTTCTCCTTGAATTTAAAATACTTGTGGTTGTATAAACTAATTTTTTATCTTAAGAATAACCCACATTTGTATTTTTGAGAACTTTTTGGCTTTTTATTCTAGTGTGGCTTTTATACGTCTTATT
>CAYHEY010000031.1:0-8093 GCA_964355735.1 Candidatus Woesearchaeota archaeon | reverse complement strand
TAAATAGAATCCTTTTATCAATCACATAAGATATACCTTTCAGATAGTTTAAAGAAAGAATATTCAGACATTGCTGGCTTTCATAAAAGTTTAGTAGAAAACCGAAAAATATACTTATCTGATGAGATATCCCGACTTAATGAAATGAATCAGAAAATAAGAAAAGAAATTGAGTTGCTTGATGAAGAAAAAGCAAAAATACTCCGATTATTAGAAACACACGGAGCTTTATCTGAGTATCAGGGTATTATTCAGAGATTGGATGAAGAGAAGAAACAGTTATACAATATCTCTAATTATATCAAGTCTTATGAAGAGATTACAGAATATCAGAAGCAAAAGAAAGTTTTTGTAGACAAAATCAAATTGAATAACGAGAAAAGCGAAGCAGAGATAGACTCCAATGAACTAAAAATAAAGGAGATAATTATTAAGTTTGAGGAGATATACAAGACACTTCTGGATGTAACTGGCTTATTGGTAATCGGTATAAAAGATAAGTATAGCTCTTCTGACCAAGTATTTGAATTTGAAGTAAAGGGAGATAAGAAGGGAAGTCCGGGCATAACTCGAAGTCAAATTTTTTGCTATGACTTAACTGTGATTCTTACAAATCTCGAAAAGGGAAGGAAATTTCCAAGGTTTATTATGCACGATGGAATATTTAATGGAGTTCATGAAAATCAAAGGGTAAATGCTATGAACTATGTTATTGATAATTCAAAAAATAAAGAATTTCAGTATATTTTAACAATCAATAAGTGTGACATTCCCTCTGAAATTGAGTATGATAAATATTGCAGGATTAAACTGGATGATAAGAATAATTTAATGGGCTTTAAGTTTTAATTAAAAAATAAAAAACACCTCTTCTAAAAGTAAAAAACAAAAGATAATCTAAGCTATACTTATTGCTCTTCTTCGTATTCTTCTAAAAGCTCTTGACCCTTCTTAGAATCAAAGTCAACAAACTCGATGCTAGGCTTGTCTCTATCTACTTTTCTGAACTGCTGAAGCCTTTCATCTACCGTATAACCCTTGAATTCGGGTAGTTCTGTTACCATTTTGTCCTCCTGTATAAATTTAATTGAGTATTTAAGTTTTGTTTATCCATTTTATAAAAAATCACCTCTTTTTTCCCCAAATCACTAACCATTATTGTATTCGTCCATAAGTTCTTTTGCTCTTTCCTTCGATTCTTCAAAAGCTTCTCGCAATGCTCTTTCCTCATCTGGTCCAAATTCATCTTCTACTATCATTTTATTCTCCTGTGTTTATTTAATTTTTATCACCTCTTCCTCCCTTGGGGTTTAGCCTGACCAAGAATTAACTTGACATTACTTTCTCGAAATAAGAAACTGGCTTGATGTCTGTTATCACAGTCTTGTGTATAAGCCATTTTTTGTCTTCACTAAGACTCAAGAAGCTTTCTACAATAGGCTGTTTGTTTATCTGCTGGATTTTAACTGCACTTAATTCCATAGACACAAACTGCTTTTCGTTATTTCTTTGTTTTGTTTGTTTTTTCATATTTTATTCCTCCTGAATTTATTTATCATTAAAAAATTCATTGAAAAGAGACTTAAATAGGGTCTATCAGAAAAATGTTCAGAATAATGTTCTAAAGAATGTTCAACATTTTTTAGTCTTACGATTTATAAATAAAATAATAATGTTTCCTTTATGGAAATAAAACAAATACAGCTAATAGAACAAACTAATCAGATAACTCTGAAAGAGGCATTAACTAAATGGAGGGAGTATTGGCTCAACCTCTGCAATGAAATAGAAGCAGAGAGACTAAACCAGAATCGAGTCTGTAACTCCAATAAAAATTGATGGCCCGTAAGGGATTTGAACCCTTGACAGCCTGCTTTCTTCTACTCCCTTATTTTGGAAGTATAGCGAATTTATATTCACTAAATTTTAAAAGGCAGGTGCTCTACCAGGCTGAGCTAACGGACCATAATAAGGGTTAATAAAATTAATTTATAAATATGCTGGTTGGGGGTTATTTTTGTGTTATTTCAGAAAGTGATACGAAATCGTCTCCCAGATTAAAAGGCAGGTGCTCTAACCGGGCTGAGCTACAGAACCGCATTTAGGCTTTCTTATACAAATCGCATAACTAAATGCCGTTCTGTATAAGAACCTTAATTCAGAGAAAGAAATTAGATTTTTAAATCTATCCTATAGAAAATATAAAACTTTATAAACACACTTATTCCTAAAAGCATATAGAAAAAGAAGTAAAATAATAAAATGGTCTCAACAAAATTAGTTTCAAGTGATGTGAACGAAATAGAATCTAAACTAAAAACTTTTGGCGGAGACATGGTTAGAATAGAATTTCTTGAAAATTGCTTAAAACAGCTAATCCCTAATGATGCCAAGCGTTTTTGCCATCTAAAACTCGCAGATATGTATGCCTACAAACTAATGTGGGGTCTTGCAGGAAAAAATATGGAGGCAGCCGCAGATTGTGCTACAACCTATGGAGATAAGATTAATTTCTATATAAAAGAAATCGCATTTTTAATAAAAATAGGAGACTATCTCATGATAGATAAAGCTTTCAAGAAAGCAATGATGTGCTCAAGAACAATACAGGAAAAGGAGTCTGTTAAGACTAAGATAAAAGAGATGATGTTCAGTCAAGCAAAAGACTATGAATCTAGAAACAAAAGAAGCAATGCAGCCCAGATATATGAACGATTGCTTGAAATGCCTATAACAAATGACGAAGAGAGAAAACAGCTTATAGAGAAACTTGGTGCATTAAACTCAAAGCTTGGAAAAATCCGAGAAGCTATGCGCTATGAAACAATGGCAAAAAGACCTCTTGAACCAAGAAAAAGCCAAGACGCAGATAGCGGAGTTAGAAAAGTTTCCTTTGAAGATTTAGGTATTGATTCTGTATAATTCTTGTTCTACCCACAATTTAATCTAATAATTCTAAACTGCAAGAATATGCAGGTTCGCGTAAGATGATATAAAACCAAACATTTATATACTATTGGTGTATAAATATACAATAAGAGTGTATAATAAAATGCTTACTGAAAATGAAAAAAAATTGATTAGGGTTTTATTTTTTTCATTTAGAGAAAAATACTCTATAAACCAGATATCAAGACTATGTAGCCTTGCACCGAATGGAGCATTTAAAATACTGAAAAAACTAGAAGCAGGAGGCATAGTCTCTAGAGAAAAAATAGCGAATATAATTTCCTATTCTATAAATTTTGACAATGCAAAAACTAGAAGTATATTAGAACTCTCATTAATAGAGGAAGGAACTAATAAAGTTAAAAACAGATTTGAGGATTTAAAGGAATTGCAAAAAATAACAGACCTAGGCATCATATTTGGCTCTTATATAACTGAAAAGCAAAATCCAGAGGATATTGACCTATTCTTTGTTTTAAGCAAGCAAAATTTTAAAAAATATAAAGAAGAAATAAAAAAGATTTATCCTGCAATGCCATTAAAAGTTCAGGATATCCTACAGACAGAAGAGGATTTAAAGAAGAATATAGCAAGGAAAGATAAAGTAATTATAGAATTATTAAGAAAAGGATTTATACTCTGGGGACATGATAAATTGGTTGAAATTATAAAAAATGGATATTCAAAATAAAATAAAAGAATGTGTCAAGGAAGGAGAAAAAGGAGAAAGGCATAAGGGATTAAAAAAAGTAAATCCTTCAAGAGAACTAATTTATGGTCATATAAAGAAAGCAATACATAATTTTAATGCTATTGATTTATTTGCTAAATTTAATTATTCAGACTGGAGCGCTTCTGCTGCTTTTTACTGTCTTTACCACGCTCTATTAGCACTAGTTGCCAAAACAGGATTTGAGTCAAGAAACCAAAGTTGCACTTTTGCATTGGTTGAGCATATGATTGATAATAAAGAGACTTTCATAACTAAAGAAGAACTAAAGGAGATTTTTGATAGAGACATAACCGAAAATCTTGAACAGAGCAATAAAATTCTAGACATAAGAGAAAACATGCAGTATTCTATAAGAACTTCATTGGAAAAAGAAGAATTTAGGCATTTGAAAGATAGAACAAAGTTTTTATTTGATAAAATTCGAAGGGATGTGGAAAATGACTAATTATATTTTTAGGAATAGAATAATGCGGAGCACATTTTCCAAAATCTTTATAAACATAGCTTAACTATGAAAGATATGAAAAGAGCTATTAGTTTATGTATTATATCAGTATTATTGATTTCTCTATTTGCAATTATGTTTGTTAATGCTCAATCTAATAATACTCAGTCAATAAGAGAACAGATAAGAGAGCAAATTCAAGAAAATAGAGAACAAAGAGAACAGCTAAAAAATGAAACTCAGCAGTTAAAAGAAAATATAACAGAATTAAGAGATGAAATAAAATTAAGAATTAAACAAAAAAATATTACTATAAGAGAAGTAGATCAAGATAGACTCGAGCTAATAACCGAAAAGATAAATGCAAAAACAGGTTTAAACCTAACAGTAGAGGATATTAAAAGTCTAGATGGTAATACAACAGGTCAGATACTTAGAGCATTCCTATCAAATGGAAGGTGGGCAGAAGTCAAGATAATGCCTGATAGTGCTTCTCAAACAGCACTCGACAGACTTAGAGCAAAATGCGTGGAGAGGAATTGTACAATAGAATTAAAAGAAGTAGGAAAATTAGGTTCTAATGAATCAAAACTAGCCTATGAAGTAAGTACACAAAAAGAGTCTAGAGTACTCTTATTATTCAGAAAAAAAATGCCTGTTATGGCTCAAGTTGATGCAGAAACAGGCGAAATTATTAAAGTGAAAAAGCCCTGGTGGCAAATTCTAGCAAGAGAAGAATCAGAATAAAGAGCAGTTATTAACTTAAATGAGCATCTCTGATAAAGCCAAATAATGAGTCTACATTTAACTGAACTTATTCGAGTAGAAAACTTCTAGCCCAAAATAGAACCATTTTTTAAATCAACTATATTCATACGCGCCTATATCCGGCGCACTTCCTAAAGAAGGCAAGCCGACATTAATTCCTGCATCTATGCAAGGAGAATTACTTTGAAGATGGAAATCTAAATTATTCTCATCAACAAACATCGGATTTCCACCATTTATCCCATATGTTTCATTAAAATAACTATTACTTTTTGTCGCATATCCTGGACCACCACAATAATTATTGGATGCGTCTAGACCAATAGGATTGTAACTGATATAACAACCTTTAGAGACAAGTGCAGGTTCATCACCGCAATTAAGGAAAATATTATTTTTTACTTCAACACCAGTTGAATGAGAACCAAAGGAGATAGCATGATAACTATAAGTTCTTTGGCTACCAAACGCATAATACATATATCCTACTGTGTGAAAAACATTATTATATATCTTAAGATTAGTAAAATTGTTCCCATAGTCTTGAGACATCATGCCAACTTTATAGAAAACATTATTTCTAAAAACAATATTATCTACAATTGTCCCATAATTCTGACATACATTATTTCCGTACCATACTTGCACTTTTGCATCATGAACATAATTATTCTCTATAAGAATATTCTGAACATCATAAGACATAGAACAATTATTATCATTAGTAAACCATTGAACAAAATCGCCGTGATTTCTATCAACAAAAGCATCTTTCTCTATATCTTTAACTTCATTATAAGAGATTATATGATTGCTTCCATGAACTCTAAAAGCATCTGAATCTTTATTATTCTTAATAAGACTATGAGTAACACTAACTCCAAATGTTCCTAACCCATCTCTTCTATCGCCTTCTCCAACAGAGACAGCATAGGTATTATCAATATTTTGGACTATAGAATTTGTCATAAGACCATTATTACCATATAAACTAACTCCTTCTAAACCTAAAACATTATGTCCATTCATTGTACAATTATTAATAATTACATAATCACTGCATCTATTAACATAGAGAACACTATACATAGAATTTAAAGCACTTCCAATAATAAAATTATTAAGGGTTACATAATCAGCACATTTTGAGTTATCTACCATCCCTACAAACATCTGCCTTAGATAAACATTTCCTACTCCTCTAAAAGCTATCCTATCGCTTGCTGTTCCAGATTTGCTTATAATTACAGATTCATTATAAACCCCATCGTGCACAAGACAAGTTTGTCCAGCTGAAACTTTATTCGCGCATTCTTGTATTGTTGTGAAAGTTTGATTAACTTGATTATTTTTATTCAGGAGTTCAACTTTATTTTGATTTTCTGCTGAACCAACAAGTCTCTCAAACCTGGCTTCAGCAGGAATTTTATTACTAGCAAAAGTAGTATCAGGACCATAAGCAGGCCATGCTAAATCTCCCCACCAAGCTGGCTTTGAATTCAAGTAAAGCGAATTAGGCAAACTATGATCGCTAATAGAAGAATCCCAAACTGCAGAATTGGTTGCATAATCATAATTTCCATGTCTTAACAAAGTATCTATAACAATAGAATCACTAATCATTGATAAGCAATTCGCCCCATTATAACCTAATCGATAAATTGCCTTATTTGTAAGAACACAATTATTATCTTTCATGTCATAAGAGCCAACAAAATTTGGATCTCCCAAAACATTTCCTAGAACATTAATAAAATTATTATTCTTATCAATTGTAACAGCCCATCTACCGCTATTAATTAAAGTACCATCAGAAGCATTATTTTGATTTCCTAAAATTCTATTTCTGAAAAGAGTCAAATGACTTGAAGAGCCCCAGATATTATCAAAATGACTTGCTTTCATTTTATTTCCTTCATATAAATTCATGTAAGGGTGTGCTCCATGAGTAGCCATATCATAAATAAGCCAATTTTTTGCATAATAAGCAACCCTATCATCGTAATTATAAGCATAAACATTTCCGGTAGAGCCAGATTCTAAAACTAAATCTGTCTCTAATTTAGTAAATACATTGTTCTCAACTAAATTGAATGTAGAATATCCGGATAAAAGTATTCCATAAGCATGATTAGATTCAGGAAAATCAGAATAAGTATCATGAATGTAATTATCTCTATACTCGTTTCTATAAGCTCCTGCACTTGATATTGCCTGTCTAGGAGCTCCTTTAATTTCTACATTTTTTATCCAACAATTAGAACAATAATTTAAACTTACACCTATGCCTTGAGCAGCCGCATCAGTAGTATTAAATTCTATTTTTAGGTCTTCTATGCCAGCAGATTGCGTAACAGAATTAATTTTTATTATTTTTGGGTCTGCTCCAGAGACATAATTCCAGTTTAAGCTTGTTTCAAAAGAGAGATTATTATTATCTTTATTTGTAACTTTTAATATCTGCCCAAGAGTTCTTTTTCCACCCTCACATATCCCTTTTCCACTAGCACAACTAACACCTACCGAAGAACATTGTGTGCTTCTATCCAAAGAGCATCTTAGCACTCCGCACCAGACACATGTGCCCTGATTCCCAACAGAACTTATATTTGTTATTGAATTATCATTCTCTTGAGTAATTAAAATATAATCTCCGACATTAATTGTGGAAGCATCAGCAAGAATTATACTTTTAGATTCTTTAGAGTAACCAGATAAAACCGAAATAAATGTATTGCCTGCGATATTTCCACTTCCAAATTGAACTGCTTTTGTTGGAGCAGTAACTAAAACTGTTTTATCAATTCCATCGCCCCTTAAAACAATGCCCTTACTTATCTGAAGAGCAGCACCATATAGAGTTGTGTTCTTAATAATATACCTTCCTTCAGGAATATAAACCACCTGATTCACAGGACAATTAGCTATAGCCGTTTGTATAACATTAGTAGCATCAACCACCCCATTTCCATAAATCGCTGAGTTTATTGTAGAACAAATAATAGTTCTGCTAGGAATTCCGCCAGGAATTCCTGCCTGACTCCAATCTACGCTCCTATCTTCAGAAAGAATTTTATCTAGATCATCCAAAATTATAGGGGTTTCATCTGGTAGGGTCTCTGAAAGAAAGCCATCGCTAAAAATCTCGCCAAGATCTCCTTCTTTAGTAACAGGATTATATCCATAATTATCAATCGG
>CAYHEY010000030.1:0-8123 GCA_964355735.1 Candidatus Woesearchaeota archaeon | reverse complement strand
CTCTTGAAATTCCAATATTATATCCAGAGTCAAGCTTAATTAAGACAATTCCAGGTTCATAGCTCTCTAACAAAATTCCTTCAATTTCTTCTTTTGCCTGTTTGACTCTTATTCTGTCCCCTATATTTGCATCTTTGCCTTTTTCCATAAAAATAATAAGAAAAAGGCATATAAAAAGATAACTAAATAAAATAAAAAATAAAAAAACTAAATTCTATCTAATCTTATACACAACAGTGATATATCCTGTAACTTCTTGTGTTCCTGGTTGAATATTTGTTGTAGCTTCTTTTGCCATAGCAACATCTTCTACCATGCCACCAAGAGAACTTGTATATAAGTTCCAAGGCCTATAGCCCCAATCACTTGTAGATATAGATACTATGCTTCCAAGACTTTTATCTAAACCTTCTGCAATTGCTGTAGCTTTTATCTTAGCATCTTCTCCTGCCTCTTTCAAAGCTTGAGCTTTATATTCATTTTGTTTATCATTGCTTAATTCAAAGTTTATCCACTGCAATAAAGCACCAGCATCAACACCAGCATCAATAACTTCGCCTATTTTATCTGCTTGATTAGTATCCATTTCAATCTTAATCTGGTGGCTTGCTTTATAACCATAGCTCTTCTGCCTATTATTTTCCCATCTTATATCCTCTTGTATGATTAAGCTCTGAGTTTGAATATCTGCTCTCTCAAATCCTTGTTTAACTAAAGCAGTAATTAATTCATCACTAATTTCAGAATTAGCATCCTTAGCAGCCTTAGCACTACTTCCATTTGTTTCAACATTAAAGTAAATGCTTACTAAATCTGGAGTAACCTTTACAACAGAATTTCCTTGAATTTCTATTGTATTTCCAGAATATCCTGGAGGCAACATCTTATTAAACATAAAAGCACCTATGAGCGCCAATAATACTATTGCACTAACAACTATTAAACTTATTTTTACTCCTGTTTCCATTTTGTTTGTTTTAGAATAAAACGAACAATCAGAAAATATCAATTTTCTGAGTTTAAAAAACTCTCAATACTCGAACCCGAAGGGAACGTTGAGTTTTTTAATCGTTTTAAACTTTAATCTGTACCTCCTTTCACTAGCGTTCGCATTTTAGCAGACGCCTTTATTTTCTCAAAATGCAAACGCGAGAATAATCTATAGAGAAAATACCCCACAATACCAATTAAAACTCCAGCAATAATCCAAATCAAGACCCCATGAAAAGGTGAATAACTAACAATATCACCCACACTCTTCTGAATCGCTTGAGAACTGCTAATAAATGTCTCTTGTGGAGGAAAATTATTATAACTCTGATCTTGAAGTCTATACTCGCTTAATCTAGAAATATTATTTGTGATATTACTAAATACCTTTGCACTAAATCCCAAAGCCCCAAAAATAAGCCCGCTTAAAACAAAACCCAGCATTCTTGGCTTTGTGGATATAATTATTCTTTTATTAGCAAGTTTATAGGTTTTTATTCTCTTTCCCTTAACACTCCAGAAAAAATCTTTTGCTTCTTCTATCAAGCCAGAATCAAGAAGTTTCTTAATATTATAGTCTAGAGTATTCATATTAATTTTCAATCTAAGAGCAATATCTCCCTGACTTATTCCCTTATCATTCTCTGCAATTAAACTTAATATCTTCTTTGAAGTCTTGTTTGCAAGCACTTCTGCAATTTTAGATGAGTTTTCATCTTCAAGATTAATTGATAAATATTTTTCGGTCATATTAAACACCAAGCATAAGGCCCATATAATTTAGATATCCCACCATGAGAATAATATATCCAACCCTGATGCTCATTATTTGAACAAGTAAAGTAAGCAACTTTATAGACTCCATCAAAAATTCCTCTGACTTTAAAATCATCTTGAAGAACTAATTCTGTGAGCAAATTTCCATTAGGAGAAGTTTGATTTAACAAAATCAAATCTATAATTGTCTGATTAGTAATGAGCTTGTCTGAAGTTAATTTTATTTGAGGAAATGGTGCACTAATTTTATAAAATACAAAATATAAAGCTACCCCAATTACAACCAATACAACTATTAAAGTTATTATTTTTGTTTGTTTATTCATATTAGCTATAACAAAAAACCCTATTTAAATCCAGTCATGACTTCAATTATAATTGAACCTATTCTTTCTTTTTCAATCTAATCTGCCTATACTTTATATTTTTCTAGATGTTCAAAGATTTTTTCATCAATTATAACTATCTCGCTGACACTCTTAACTTGTTTATAGCTAACAATTATTCCTTCTGTATTCGCTTTAATTTTTTTATCCAGCCGAATTTTCAAACCATCAATTCTGTTCTCACGCAAAATAACCTCTTTAATTTTCCCGATATAATGCCCTCCTTCTGAATAAACTTTCTTGCTTATTAATTGTTTAATACTCTTTCCTTGAGAGAGATTAGGGTGAGGATAATTCTTAAGTAAAAATCTATAGATTTTTTTTCTCAATACAAAGAGAATTATTAAGACGAAAATTATTAAAAGAAATTGTGTTGCCTGATTGATGGAAGGAGTTAATTCTTCTATAGTTCGTCCTGTTAAGGTTAATTCTGAGAGTATTCCCCTCTTATCATTTATCTTAAATTTTTGTTCTGCAAATGCTCTCTGTAAATTTCCATATAAAATATCTACTCGGAGTGTATACTCTCCAGCCACAAGTTTTACTTCATTAAGCTCTTTTTCATAAGTTAACCTTCCATCTATCGCTCGTGTTTCTATTTGACTGAAAAGCTCAGTATTATTCTTGTTTATAATAGAATACTTTATCTGAACGTCTATTTTTTCAATGCCTTTTGTCTCTGTTAAATCAACCGTGAAATTTAGAGTATCGTCTAAAGTTATTTTTGGATTTCCAAATTTTAAAAGCACATCAAAAAGGGCATCAGAGCAAAGTCTTTCTTCTATTGGCTTTCCCTCTATCCCCGTGCAATTACCAATATTATTACATTCTCTTTTTTGTACTCCTTCAGAACAAACGCTCCAAGAACTACAATCCCAGATATAAGCACATTTCTCTGTTATCACTATAGTTCCGCCGCCGGATGGTGGGGAAGAAGTTACTTGTTCTATCAAATCAAAAGAGCTTACAACACTTGCAATTTCTCCAGAAGAACTATTCGCATAAAAGACCACCTTATACTCTCCTAAGATTGAAGGATTGGGTAAATAAAATACAAATTGATTATTAGTCAGTATTAAAATCTGCTGTTGATTATTGGGTGCTGTTATTTTTGCCCATATACTCTGAGAATTTAAAGCAGAAACGAAGAACCCTATAGTAGAGCCCACAACTGCTGAATTAGGTGATATTGAATAAGAGGTTATACTCACACTAGAATAATAATGACTGCCCTCAAAAAATCCAACATTAACAAAAAATTCGTTGTTCTCTGCGTTTCTAGTTCCTGCTTCAGTTAATAATGCCGAATGTCCTTCGAAGCTACTTGAATCAAAATTAGCTGCTTGGGAGCCAGAACCAAATCTACTGACAGAATAGTTTGGAGAATCTGCAGTCAAGGCAAAAATGCCTTGCATAGATACAATAAATAAAAGAAATAGTATTAATGTTAAACTAATTTTCTTTATCATGTTAATTTGCAACTTGAGTATAATATGAACCCGTACTAGTAGTTACATTGCCCGTATTAGTTTCTGATTGAAAATCTATAATCAAACTTGCATTTCCAGCATCAGCCAGTATAGAACATTCAACAATATTCAAAACAGGAATTAAAAAGATAAATGCTGTTACTCCAGTGTCTACAGGGGCAAGAGAGACGGCAATATTATCGATATTTTGAGCAGTTGCAGAGGTCTCTGTTTTAAATGTGCAGTATCCTATTGGTCCTATTGCACTAATTCTTGCTCTATTTTGTGGAGCAACACCATTTGTACTCGTCTTTTGTGCAAGATAAACCTGAACAAGATTCATTTTACTTGGAGTTAAAGGAATAGTAAAGATAGAAGTATATACTGAGTTACTTGAAGAAGTTACATCAGCATTCAAATAAACAGGAATAATTCCGCTGCTTCCAATATTATCCATATCGCAAACAATTTGCAAATTTCCATTATTAAAAGTAACATTTTTTATTTTATCTGTCCCTGTACAGGCATTATCATCTACGCCAGTTATATTTAATATTGACGAAGTGTGCAAATTAGCAGTTCCTAGTTCTGTAATCAAAGAAAGATTTTTCAATAAGCTTCCATCCCCAATAAAATAAGAGGCAGTTATATTTCCAGTTACATCCACATTATTTCCCACATCAATATTTCCAGAAGCATCTATATCTTGGACGAATAACTTTGTTATTCGCGATACTAAACTTCCAAGCCAACCAAAGAATCCTGTTTGAGTTATTGTGATATTCTCATTGAAAGTTTCAGATTGATTTTTTAGAGCGTAATTAGTTAAATCTAAGGATGAATTTACAGAACCAGAGTCATCTATTTCACATATAACACTCCCATTTTCATAAATAGTTCTTATAGAGCTTCCTTCAGAACAAGAATTTAATAATGAAAAATTAATAAAAGAGGCGTTATTTATCTTTCCAAGAGAAGATTGAAAAGCAATTCTATCATTTCCATCAAAATTAAGGTCTTCTCCATTTATAGCATAATCTTTCCAATAAATATTTCCAAATTCGAGGGCAGGAGATAGCATTAAATTCCAGGAGCCATTTACAATCGCATTAGGATATGTTTGATTAAAAATTAAATTTCCTTCAGAGGATTCATCATAGATAGCTATAGTCAAATTTCCAAGTTTAAGTAATTGTCCTGTTAATTTGTCTCTTGCATCTGTTCCCTGGTCAGAAAGAAGAACAGAAGAGGATACAAATGCAAAACTATTAACTAAGATAAAACACATAGCAAAAAAGAGTAGAATCTTCTTCATTTCTTCGTCCCCCTTTTATTTTTATTTATAAATTCTGTTTCTTCACTCATCAATCTTTCGACTCTTTTAGAAACAACAACATCTTGCTCTTCGCAGGCTTTCTGAAAATTTTCATAGATCTTATCGTTCAGACTAAGTGTAACCCTTTTTTGCATAAAATATCCAAGAAAACAAGGTTTTTAAATATTTACTTATATGTAGTTGTAAATACAAGAGCATACATTTATGTAAAGCCTAATTAACGCACCAGAAAACGAACTCGGAAGATTTATTAATCCTTTCTTTCTTTTACAAGTATGTCGCTAAAAATAGGTCTAGAAATTCATGGTTACCTTACAACAAAAGAAAAACTCTTCTGCAATTGTAAAAACGAGCATAAAGACAAGTCTGTTAAACCAAACACTCTTGTTTGTCCAACCTGCACAGGTCAACCAGGAAGCAAGCCAATGCTACCCAATCAAGAAGCAATTAAGAAGCTTATTCAAATTGCTCTAATGCTCAATTGTAAAGTCAATACTATAAATGATAAACCTAGCAAGCCTTTAATTTGGTGGAGAAAACATTATTCTTGGCCAGATTTACCTAAAGGATATCAAAATACAATCTCAGGAACCTATGCTACTCCTGTAGCAGAAGACGGAAATTTTCTAGGTATAAAGATTCGTGAAATTCATTTAGAAGAAGATCCTGCTGCTTGGAATCCTGATGAAGGAAGTATAGACTATAATCGCGCCGGAGTACCACTTGTAGAAATAGTAACAGAACCAGATTTTACCTCAAAAGAACAAGTAGAAAAATGGCTTAATGAATTAATTTTAACAATGTCTTATATCAAAACATTAGATAAAGACGCGGGTTTTAAATCAGATGTTAACATCTCTCTCTATGGAGAAAGAATAGAAATAAAAAATATGAATTCTATTGCTGAAATTAAAAAAGCAATTGAGTATGAGTCAAAAAGGCAGGAAAAAGAAAAACCATTAAACAAGGAAACTCGACAATGGAATACTGAAAAACAAATGACTATCAAAATGCGAGAGAAGGAAAGTCATGCAGATTATAGATTTATTAAAGATCCGGATTTACCTATTATAAGCATAAATAAACAAGAAGTTGAAACCATAAAAGATCATCTTCCAGAATCTCCTTTTATAAAACTAGAAAAATTGATAAAGAGGTATAAGATTCAAGAATACTATGCCAAAATTCTAACAAGTAATCTCGAGTTAGTTGAATTCTTCGAAAAAATAACAGAAAATAAAATAGGCCCTAATTTAGCAGTTCCATGGGTTACAGTAGAATTATTAGGTGTTTTAAATCATAATAGCAAATCTTTAAGTGAAGTAGATGTAAAACCCGAGCATTTCATAAGACTTCTTGAATTAATAGAAAGCAAAAAAATAACAGAGCTTAAAGCAAAAGATATTCTAAGAACCTGGAAAAATAAATCGTCTATGCCAGATATAAAAGGTGAGTCTATTATCTCAAACAAATCGGAGTTAGAGGAATTGATAGAAAAAGTTCTTTCAGCTAAAGATAATCAAAACGCATTAAATGATTATAAATCTGGAAAAAAAGAAGCACTAAACTTTCTCATAGGTCAAGTTATGAAAACATCTAATAAAAGAGCAGATTTTGCAGTTGCAAAATCTTTGCTGGAAAAAAGACTGAAATAAATATAAAGAAACTCTAGATTTTAATCAAAGATATTAAATCTAATACTTTTACATGGTAATAAAGATAGTTATTTAAACAAGTAATTATGAAGATAATTATGAAAAAAGAGGTTAAATAATGCCATTTCCACTCATTCCTCTTGCAGGGGCAGGAGCAATTTCAGAAGCAACAGGTACAATCATAGAGAAAAATATTCTTAGAAATAAAAAAGTTAATTTTGTATCCTATGATGTTTTTAGCTTTTTTGCTATCCTTATTTTAATGATTCCAATCTTTCTTATTTTAGGTTATTTTCTTCCAGAAGTATTTGCTTTTCGAGTTTCTAGTGAAGCTTTTCAGCTAAACCATTTACTTGTTCTTGCAGGCATAGTAATTGCAGGAGTACTCGCAAATTATTTTATATTTTTCGCAATGAAATGGGAGAAGATGACAATAATAGAACCAATAAGACTAATGCAACCTCTTTTTATAATTTTTCTTGCCTTTTTCTTTTATTCTTCTGAAAGACAAACCCAACCAGGAATAATTATTGCCTCAATAATCGCTGCCCTTGCTTTAGTCTTTTCTCACATCAAAAAACATCATGTTCAATTTAACAAGTATAGTTTAGCTGCCCTTTTTGGAAGTTTATTTTTTGCTCTTGATATGGCCTTATCAAAAGCTATTATCGCTTATTACTCGCCAATAACACTCTACGCCTTCAGATGTTTTTTTATATTTATATTAACTTTCGTTATCTTTAGGCCAAAAAAAGTATTCTCTATGGGAACTAATGTCTGGAGAAACGGAATGATTGCAGCTGTAATCTGGATATTTTATAGATTTTTGCTTTATACCAGCTATGTAGCAGAAGGAGTTATATTAACAACCCTATTATTTATACTCGCACCGATTTTAATCTGCATCTTCTCTGCAATTTTCTTCAAAGAAAAAATGAGCATAAGAAACATAATTGCAACAATAGTGATAATTATTTGTGTTGCCTATGCTGTTTTCTTTGGCGGCTAACACTCGCTCGCTCCGCTCGCTCGAAATTGTATTTAGTATAATCTTATAACTCTTTTATTAATAATTTATCTCAAATTGCTCTAATTGTCTGCTTATTCAAGTAAGATAGAAATTTATTAATTTTTTAAGTTTATAATAATTACAAAGCCTAACTTAGAAAGCTATCTTATTAATTGCATTCTCAGCTTTCATCATCTTTTTAAACTTTAATATCTCTCTTAAGAAGAGTAAAGGGCTCATAGTTCAACCTGGATAGAACTTTCGGCTTCGGAAATTTTCGTTGAAGAGACCGGATGATAGGGGTTCAAATCCTCTTGGGCCCATGTATATTCGAGCATAGCGAGAATATATGCTCGAAGAGCAAGATTGAATGCTATGTGGGGGTTCAAATTCTTCAATTCGATAGAGAAGAATTGAATGAGCCAGAAAATATTAGATTTTCTGGACCTCTTGGGCCCATGTATATTCGAGCATAGCGAGAATATATGCTCGAAGAGCAAG
>CAYHEY010000029.1:0-8148 GCA_964355735.1 Candidatus Woesearchaeota archaeon | reverse complement strand
TTTCATAACTAGACATAGCACAACCAATACAATGCATCCCTTTATTCATAAGTATTTCTACTACTTCTGGATATTTTCCTATTATTTCTCCAAAGCTCATGCTCTTTCTTATTTTTTCTTTATTTACAGAACTTTTTTTTGTTTTCTTCTTCATATCTTTAATTTAGGTCATCTTCTTCGAAGTGCTTTCTCTTTACTTCTTCTGGTTCAAGCCCCTCTTCTTCTGCTTGCTCCTCCAACTCATCTTCTGCTATGAAGTCTCCTCCAAGTTCTTTATATATGTCTTTTTTATTTCTCATTATTAATTTTCTCTAATTTCCTATTTGATTCTACTTTAAATGGGCTTATCTTTCTTAGCACTTCTATAGTTTGTTTAATTATCTTAATAAAGCGATTTATCTCCTCTTTCTTTGTGTATTTGCTCAAGGTTATTCTTATTGAACTATTTATTTCAAAATCATTTAAGCCTATTGCCTTAAGAACATGACTTTTTTTAAGCGAGTGGCTAGCACAAGCAGAGCCTGTTGAAACCATTATATTATATGACTCCAGATGATTGGATATTGCCTCTCCCTCAATATTCCCAAATGAAATGTTAATATTATTGCATAATCTTTTCTCACCCATTGGACCATTTATTTTTGTGCCATGGATATTAATTAATTTATTTATAGTATAATCTCTAAGTTTCTTCATATATTCTACATCAGATTTAGAAGAAACTTTAACAGCTTCTGCAAAACCCACGATAGCAGGAACATTTTCTGTACCGCTCCTTATCCCATTTTCATGTCCTCCGCCATTAGAAAGGGGCTCCAAATTAATTCCTTTTCTAACATAAAGAGCGCCTATTCCCTTTGGCCCATGTATTTTATGGCCATTAATTGTGACAAGAGAGAGATTTTGTTTTTTAACATCGATCTTAGATTTAGTAAAACTCTGGCAAGCATCTACATGAAAATAAACTCCTTTTTTCTTGCACAATTCTCCTATCTTTTCCAAATTTTGAAGTGTCCCTATTTCATTATTGCCTTGTATGATGGACACAACAAGAGTCTTATTATTAATCTCTCTCTCAAGTTCTTTAATATTAATTAATCCTTCTTTATCTACATCAAGATAAGTTATTTTTGTACCATGTTTTTCAAGCCATTTGCATACTTCTAGGATGCTCGGGTGTTCTATCTTTGTTGTAATAATGTGGTTCTTGTTTTTCCCCTTATCCGAATAAAAAAGCCCCTTTAGTGCAAGATTATTTGCTTCTGTTCCCCCTGAAGTGAATATAATTTCTTCAGGTAAAGCATTTATAGATCTTGCGATAATTTCTCTGCTTTTTTCGATAGCTTCTTTAGCTTCTTTTCCAAATGAATGCGAAGATGAAGCATTTCCATATTTCTCTGAGAAATAAGGAATCATTGCTTTTACAACTCTTTCATCAACTTTAGTTGTAGCAGCATTATCTAAATAAATTATCTTACTTGTGCTCATCTTCTCATAGTCTCCATTTTACATATCCGACATTGTCTACAATTGTCTCCACAGTCTTCTATGGCATGATTGTCTATAATTTTTAATATTGGCATTAATGTTCTTTTATTTAAAGAGTATATTTTTACTTTTCCCTTTCTCTCAGAATTAACAAGATTGCATTTTCTTAAACTAGCCAGAGCATGGCTTAGTTTACTCTGCTCTTCTTTTATTTCTTTCTCAAGTTCTCCAACAGATTTCTTTCCGTTCATTAAAGCAGAAATAATCTCAATACGCAATGGATTAGCCAGATTACTGAAGAATATATGGTATGTTGCTAGTTTCATTTCTTGTTTAGTTTTAAGTTAAGTTTAGTATAAGTTTCAGGGAGCGGATTTGAAGGTTCAAAAGACAAGTGTCTTTTGATCGCCCTATTTGCATAGGGAAAAAGAGGTTATCAACCCTGCACCAGCCGCGCCCCGCTTTGAGGTCTTATGGTGCTTTTTTTACCTTTTTTGGTAAATATGATTTCTTTCGTTTAATGACAAGCTACATAACTGAATATGAAACTTTAATCATATGAATATATATTCATATAACTATATAAACCTTTCCAACTACTTTTTGGTGACGAAAAATAAGAAATAAAAATTCTTTTTAAACTAAATCTCGTTCTTTTGGATTTTCATTCTGGTTTTGCTTCCTTTTTTCCCGAGCAAAACAATAACAGAAGGAACATGTTTATCTAAAACAAAATACCCTGATTTTTTTGCAAGTTTTTTTGCAAAAAATTCTACCTCTTTAAGTGTAGGCATTGATTCATAAGGAATTCTAGCTCTCGCGTAACCTAGGGCCATATAACCCTTAACTTCAACAAACATTACTCCTGATTTTTTTATTATCTCAGAAAATTCTTGGATATGTTTCTCATCCATATTCATATTTCTTACAAGAGTCATTCTTAAAATAGTTCTTTTTCCTTTCTTTGTAAACTGATTAAGCAACTCAAGAGTCTGATTATATTTTTTCCAAGCATTCTTCATCGAGGAATTGTGCGAAGCATTATATTCTTTTTCATTGCTCGAGTTTAATGAAACATATATCTGCGTAGGCAGTTGTTTTTTTCTATCAAGTTTTTTAAAAATCTCTGGATGAAGTCCATTTGATACAATAAAACTAGTTTTCCCCTGTTTTCTTAGTTCTTTTATAAGTTCCCCTATATAAGGATATAAAGTAGGCTCTCCAATTAGACTAATAGCAAAATGCGAGGGATTTTGTGCTTCTTCATATCTTTCTTTATTAATCTTATCAAAGCCCTTGAAGCCAGTAAGAAGTTTTCTTTGTTCTTTAATGCATTCTTCAATAATCTCTTTAGGTTTCTGTGTCTTCTTATTACCCATTAATTTTCTCATATTTAATTCAATAGGTCTCCAACAATGCACGCATTTATTCTCACAAGCGAAAAACGGCGACATCTGGCAGCATTTCCAGCTAGGAATACCATAGAATTTATATTTGTAACACTCGCCCTTGCCTCTAATAGCATCTTTATTCCATTTGCATATCTTTACAGCAGTATGATTTCCAGCAAACCTATACTGTTGCATTTTGAAAATTCTTTTAATCTCTTCTATTTTTTTCTTGTTCATGATATTACAAAAGAAAGTTTATTTAAAAATGTATCAGAACATTCCTTTAAACCAGAGTAGCATCAAAAATATAAAAAAGAATAATAAAGCCCAGGTAAATACTTTGAAGACAGATTTTGCAATTTTTTCTTTTTTTGTTATTGCAAGAACAGTAAGGTACCAGAATCTTCCCCCATCAAATATAAATGCAGGAAGCATATTGCTTAGAGCAACACTGATATTTATTATTACTATCCACCAAAATAGATTATATATAAATATAACTAGCTCAGGGTTTGATTTGGGTTCATAATAAGTATATGACTCTCTGAAATTTCCTCCAAGAAAATTAATTATTCTTCCAAGTGAAGAATATCTCTGTGCGATTATTGCTGTGCCGATTATGCCTCTACTCTCATTCATATAATCTGCTGCAAGAGTAATATTATATTTTTCAACTATATTATTTCCATTTTTAGTAATTAAAGTTATTTTATCTCCCGGCTTTAGATCCGATAGATAAATATTGGCGTCATTATAGGTCTTTATTTCATCATCATTAATTCCAATTATTACTCCCTTAACCCCAGCATTTATAGCAGGAGAGTCTGTGTAAAGTTTGATTAAATAACCCTTATTTATTTCTTCTAAAGTTAAATTCAATGCCCCAGCACTAACAAAATAAGTTTTATTATATATAGATATTTTTGAAAGATTTATTCCATCAACAGCCAGAGTTTGATTAAGCGGAATAGCATAATTCATTATAGAAGTATTTGCAACATAATACGAGTAATCATTGAATATTGCTCCAGCAGGAGCATAAGTTAAGCTTGAAAATGCAATCATGATAATCAGGAATATTATTCCAACAATAATATTTGCAAATACTCCTGCACCAAGTATTGTTAATTGGGGAAATATTTTTTTCTTAGTCATCTGCTTGTCATCTTGTTCTACAAAAAATGCAAGAAATGGTCCAAGAAAACCAAAACCAGTTGATTTTATTCTAACACCATAGAATCTTGCAAAAACACCATGACTGCCTTCATGAACAAGAGCTATAATAGCAAGAGCCAAGATCCAGTAAGTAAAATAAAAAGGGGGAAGCCAAGTGATACTAAATATTTTCGGAAGATAAGGTATTAGAGGCATTAATGGAGGTATTTTTATCAGTTTAACCAAATCAGGCCTAAGAAATATAGAAACCATCTGAATAAGAAAATAAACCATCATTATCATCAGAATATATCCACATACAACGATAACATAACTCAAAAATTTTAATAGCTTCGGATGTTTTTTTGCAAGATTATCCATAATTTCTAATCCGACTTTTGTTTTATAGAGGAACATAGGCCCCTCTCTCTTAAGATTTTTTTTATTTTTAATTAAAAATAAAGTAACAGCAAGGCTAAATATTATCAAGAAAGAAACATCATATATCCAAAAACTCATTTTATTGTCTAGCCCTCATTTTATTTATCTAAAAGAAATAGTGTATATAAATTAGATGGTTGGATTATCAATAATAAAAAAATTAAACAAAATGCCGCTCTTAATTAAGCAAAAACAATTAAACAAACTGAGAGTAAAATCCTTAGATGTAGAGATTATTTCTTTCTAATTGGTCTCAGCCTATTGCTATGGCATTTTCTGCATCTAACTTTGCCATTTATAACTCTTAGAGGATCTGTTCTTATTTTCCTTTTGCACTCCTTGCATACAAAAATATTCTTGAAAAGTCTTGCTTGAGCTGCTGCAATCTTTGCCATATTATAATTTCCTCTTTATTACTTTTAATTTTTCGTCAACTATCATATATTCTATTTGATCTTCTGCATTAAATGTCCCTCTTGCTTCTTCTACTATTGGAAGATCCATTGTTTCAAAACTCTCTAAGTCCATAACATTAGCCATCTCTCCATTAGGAAATATAGAAAGAACCTGTGCTTTTTTCTTCTCTATAAGCGGAACATCAAACCTTTCTCCCCCAGGCACAGCAACAACTCTTTTCTTATCATCTATAAGTCCGACACATTCTATTCTACACTTACTTGCTCCATGCTTTCCTGTTTTTGAGATATCATTATTTTTTACAATGCAAGCATTTCCATCAACAAGTATAGTTGTTCCCGGCCTTGCATCATGAGCATTAATTAACTTCAATACCATAATCATCCTAAAAAAAATATATTTATAAACCTTCTTGTTCAGGATTATTCATGTCAGAAGCAAAAGAATCCAGTCATTTGTCAAAGAAAAACGATTTCATAGAACTCGAGTTTCTAGGCAGAAATCTGATAAATCGCGAAGTATTTGATACAAATATTCTGCATGAAGCAAAAAAGATAAATCCCGATATAAAAGAAACAAAACCCCTAATTATCTGCATAAGCAAAGGCATGGTTGTAAAAGGGCTTGATGAATCCCTCGAGAGTAAAGAAATAGGAAAAAAATATACCATAAAATTATCTCCAGATAAAGCATTTGGAAAAAGAGACCCAAAACTAATAAGGCTTATTCCAATGAAAATGTTCACAGACCAGAAGATACTTCCTCAACCAGGCATGACTCTTGCTTTAGATAATAATCTTGTTAGAGTAGCAAGTGTTTCAGGAGGCAGAGTTCTAGTAGATTTTAACAATCCTCTTGCAGGAAAAGATGTAGAATATGATTTTACAATAAAAAAACAAGTTCATGATATTAAAGAGAAGATAGAATCTGTTCAGAAATTTTTATTTGGTCAGGCTTTTGATTTTGATATAGAAGAAAAAGAAGGAAAAAGAATAATTGTCTTCAAAGATTTAAAACTTGCGCCGATTCTTCAGGCTTTTAGGCAGAATTTCAAAGAGCTTCTAGATATGGATGTCGAGATACTTGAGAAGAAAAAAGAAGCAAAAGAAGAGAAAATGCAGGAAAAAGAAATTAAGAAATCTTCACCTTAACCTCGCCAAGCTCGGCTCGCTCGATTTTACGCTTCGCGTTATTAGCTTTATTAATCTCCTCTCTGCTATTATCTAACTGCTAGCCTTTTCGAGAAGTCCAGGATTTTATTAATGCATTTTTCTGAGGATAATTGCGAAGCAGAAAATATATCCTGTTTTTCTGATATTTTCAATACCTCTTCTCCATCTCAATAATCCTTATAAACTCTTTTTAATGCATATTCTAGATAAGAAAAAGATAAATAAAATGAGGATAAAAACTAGCAATAAGAGATGTCTTTTAGGAAAGGTGTCGTCTCAGGAAAACCTAGGTTTTCATAAGACATGGCAATAAAACCCGAAAAGAAAGAGGAAATAAATCAGCGAGAAAGTTTATTTATTAATCCAGATTTAAATGAGATAGATAAAGAGCTCGAGGAATTATTAAAAAAACAATTAGCAAAAGTTAAAGTTTTTGGAGTCGGTGGTGGAGGAGGAAATACACTCTCAAGAATGAGAGAAGTAGGAATAAAAGGCTGTGAAATGATCGCTGTCAACACAGATGCTCAGGATTTACTTTATACAGACGCAGATTATAAAATTCTTATAGGTAAAGACCTAACTCAGGGCCTCGGAGCAGGAAGTAATCCAAGAGTAGGAGAAGAAGCAGCACATGAAAGCGAGCAAGATATCAAAAAAAGACTTTCAAGCACAGATATGATTTTTATTACCTGCGGTCTAGGTGGTGGAACAGGAACAGGGGCAGCCCCTGTAATAGCAGAATTAGCAAAAAAACATGGCTCTCTTGTTGTTGGAGTAGTTACTCTTCCTTTTTCAATGGAAGGTAAAAAAAGAATAGAAAATGCAATGTATGGTTTAGAAAGACTCGAGTCTAGCGTAGATACTCTTATAGTTATTCCTAATGATAAACTTCTTGAATTAGCTCCAGAGCTTCCATTACAGACAGCCTTCAAAGTTGCAGACGAAATACTAACAAATGCTGTTAAAGGCATAACAGAATTAGTAACAAAATCTGGCCTAGTTAATCTAGATTTTGCAGATGTAAAAGCAGTAATGCTTAATGGTGGAGTAAGTTTAATAGGCATGGGCGAGTCAGACTCTCAGCATAGAGCCTTAGAAGCAGTTGAAAAAGCAATAACAAATCCACTACTTGATGTTGATATAAGCAATGCATCAGGTGCTCTGATAAATATTGTAGGCGGCCCTGATTTAACCTTAGATGAAGCAAAAATAATTGTTTCAACTGTAGGCGAGAAACTCTCACCTGATGCTAAAATGATTTGGGGAGCTCAAATCTCCGAAGACCTCGATCATTCTATAAGAGTTATGCTAATAGTTACAGGTGTAAAAAGCTCACAAATAGTCGGAGTTTCTTCTGGTTCAACTCCTGCTTCAAGAAAGCAAGAACAGATGACAAGCGAATTAGGAATAGAATTTTTAGAATAAAATACCAAATTATTGGTAAAATTAAGCAAGAAAAAGTTTATAAATACCAAATTATTGGTATCTATATCATGAAAAAACTTAATTATCTATTTAAAACTAAGAAGATAAGTAAGCTTATCGAGACTGAAAAATCAAGATATCTTAATTTTTTTTCAAAAGCATACAGGGAAAATTTTGAACATTGTAAATTTAATCTCAGAAGATTTCCTCGATGGAGTATTATTTCAGGTTATTATGCTATGCACGACATAACTAAATTATTCTTATCAGATAAATTTAGTATTAAAATAGACTTTAATGTTCATCAGACAACAATCGATGTTTTAAGTGAGGTTCTCAAAGATAAAGAAGTAATAAATCTGCTTAATCTTGCTTATAATGAATTTTTGAAACTTCTAAATGACTTAGCCGAAGCAAAGGATAAAAGAACAAAGGTCCAATATTATACAGGGACTGCTTTTATGAAAGAACAATATAAAAAAGATGCGAGAAATTTTCTTAGTAAAACAGTTATTCCTTATTTAATTAAAATCAAATCTCTGAAAAATGTTCTTTAATTTAATCACTAAGAGTTGCGCAAAAATATTGTTCTTATTTACTTTAAGTCCTGGTAGAAATCACACAAGAAAAGAAATTCAGGAATGGACTGAACTAAATAA
>CAYHEY010000028.1:0-8152 GCA_964355735.1 Candidatus Woesearchaeota archaeon | reverse complement strand
TGTTTCTGAAAATTATCCTGTTCTTCAGGCAAATAAACAATATGTTGCTTTAACTGATGAGTTAGCAGGAACACAAAATAGAATAACTGTTGCAAGAGGAGCATATATAAAAAGTGTTCAAAATCTTAACACTGCTGTTATGAGATTTCCATCTAATATTATTGCTGGAATGTTCGGCTTCAAGCAAGTAGATTATTATAAAGCAGATTCTTTAACTACACCTATTCTAGGAACAGGTTTATTGCCTTAGTTTAACAGAAAAGTTTATAAACCGGCTTCTAAGTCTTATATTATCAGATTAGAAAAAGTTATTATTTAACTTTATCACATCACAATCATATTCAGCCTTTGTGAAGTTATTTGACTAAAGGTAAAAGACAGGATAGATTATAGAGCTTGTAGAAGAGCAAAGCATACAGAGAATGTTAGGTTATATGCCTTGATGGCTTGTGTTACAGGACTTTTTCTAATTAAATAAAAAACTATATAAAAAATGGCAAAAATAGCACCAAGTTCAATAAAATACATAATATATGCAAATTTTGAAGCAGAAGGAGCAATAGAAAAACCCGATGTAATCGGAGCTATATTCGGACAGACAGAAGGACTTCTTGGAGAAGATATGGAGATGCGAGAGCTGCAGAAACAGGGCAAAATAGGAAGAATAGATGTTAATTTAACAATGCAAGAAGGACGAACATTAGGAGAAATAGAAATACCCTCTGCTATGGATAAAACAGAAACAAGCCTGATAGCAGCAGCTATAGAGACAATAGAGAAAGTAGGACCAAGCGACACCAAAGTTAAAATAGAAAAAATAGAAGATGTAAGAGGAAATAAGAGAGATTATATTCTTGAAAGAGCAAAACAATTAATGGGGGATATGAATGGCTCAGATAATATGAAAGATATGGGTCGAGAGTTAGGAGAAGCTTCAAGAGCAGCAGCACTTAGGACATATGGAACAGAGAATCTGCCTTGTGGAGACCTATCTGGAGAAGAGATTGTAATAGTTGAAGGAAGAGCAGATGTTGTTAATATGCTTAGACAGGGAATAAAAAATGTGATATGTATGAATGGAGTTAAACTTCCTGAGACAATAAAAGAATTATCAAAGGAGAAGACTTCTACTTTATTTGTTGATGGGGACAGAGGTGGAAAATTGATTATTAAAAATGTAACAGAAAATGCAGATATAGACTATATTGCTGTTGCGCCTGAAGGAAAAGAAGTAGAAGAGTTAACAGGAAAAGAGATACTTCAAGCACTAAGAAGAAGAACAAGTGTTAAAGAGCATATGGAATATGAAGAAAGATCAAGTAGAAGAGAGAGATTTAATAGAGGTTCTGAATCAAGAGAAGAGAAACAAGAATCAGAAAGAAAAGAAGAAATTAATGAGAAAAAAGGCAAGATGAGTGAAGAAGACAAAGAAGTTGTGAGAAAAGAACTTTCAGATTTACTCGGAACAAAAGCTGCAATTTTATTTAATAGCAAGATGGAAGTTGTAAAGAAAATGCCAATAAGCAGACTGGGTTATTTTAGACCAGAGCAAGAAGTTTCTGTTGTTGCAATAAATGATACTGCACTTCCTTCTATAATCAGGGCTGTTGAAGAACTGAGAGCAGGCACACTTGTTGCAAAAAACTTTACAACAACAGATACAAGATTGAATTTGGTTTCTTTATAATTATTGTGAAATTCTTTTTTGATTAGCGAGGTTATTTTTGTTTTTTGGGTTTGGTTTATTTTCTTGCAAGTTTTCAAACCTCTCACTAGAAAAATCTAAATTCCTCTTTTTTATTTGGCTTTAGATTCTGCTTTATACTCTAACTTATACTATAAGAAAAGCAGTGCAAGACCCAAGAGAAGAGCGATTATTCCTACGAGAATAATCATACCTACTTTTGCTCTAACTTCTGCAAGCTTCAAAGCAAAGCTAGGAAATACAAGTATTGCAACTCCTTTAATAATTGCAAGCCAACCTAGAACTGCTACTGTTGTAGTTCTCCAGTCAACTTGGATATTAAGGGCTGTTATAAAAAGGCCAAAAATTAAAGCCATAAAACCGCCGAGATAGAGAGAATAAACTCCTCTTCTGACCTCTGCGTACATCCTTGCATATCTTCTGCTGTTAAAAAGCATACCAAGCCCAACAACAGCAAAGATAATTCCTAAGCCAAAAACTAAATTTAATTCCATATTTATATAAGAACTTTGATTTTTATAAACTTTGTTGTTTAATCTATAATTTATTTATTGAGATAAATTTATTGAACTAAATAAATTTTAAATATTTCTGGTTAGAAATGTTTAAAAACCCCAAGTCTTATGCTGAAATATGAACAAAGAAAAAGAGATAGTAGAAATTGATGAACCAGAAAAGCCTTCTGATGACTTTGACGAAGAAGAGATAGTAGTAGTAAAAGAAGATACAGAAGAAGATGAAATTTTTGATGATGAAGATTAGAGAAAAATAAAATCTTTAAAAAAATAAAAAAAATTTATTGTGTTTTATTTAACAAGCGTGCTTCCAAGCATAACACTTCTCTCTTCGTCGCGTTTCTTGGCTATTGCTCTGCTTGTCTCTATCAAAGGAGAGTAGAGATTTCTTGCTTGAGCTTCTGTAAATCCCAAATTGGCCATTACTCCTAGATAATCGTCTGCTGTAAGTCTGCATCCAGAATTAACTCCGAAATAAAGATGGGTTTCTCTTTCCATTCTTTTTTCTTCTATTAATCCTCTTAACTCTGCGCCATACTGGGGATGTCTTGCTTCAAATTCTTCTATTCCTTCTTTGATGCCTCTAGCTTTCATGCAATCATCATCGTCTACTCTTGCAAAAACTCTTTCTCCAGTATACTCGCCATTAGGAACACTTATTGCCTGAGCAAGCTGAACTCGAGTTCTTTTTAACTTTCCATCCATGCTCGATATTGGAATATAAGCTCTATCTGTAGCGACTAATTCTATTACTTGTCTTTCAAGTTTTTCGTCTTTCATTTTTTCCTCCATGTTGTTTAGTTAATTATACAAGTCCTACTAAGGACATAAACTTATGAGGTGATAACTATCACCACAGTATAGAAAGATTTAAATAATCTTCTCGTTAATTTAAGATATGAATTTCAAAGAACAATTAAAACTAGCAGGTCTGACTGAAAATGAATCTATAGTCTATCAAGCTCTGCTTGAAATTGGCTCAAGACCAGCAGGAACAATCTCAAGAAAAACAGGACTTCATCGCAGAGTGATTTATGATGTGACTGAAAGGTTGATAAAAAAGGGACTTATAGGATATATAATAGAGAATAACAGAAAAATGTTTCATGCTGCAAACCCAAAAAGATTTCTTGAGATAGTAGAAGAAGAGAAGACAAAAATAAATGAGGCTATTCCTGATATGCTTTTCTTGTTCAACCAAACAAAAGAAAAACAAAAAGAAGATACTGTTTTCTTTAAAGGAAAAGAAGGTTTAAAGAGTGTTTTTGAAGACCAGATAGAAGAAGGAAAAGAAATTTTGATTCTTGGAGCTTCGCCAATGGCTTATCAGGCTCTTGAGATTTATTTTCACTGGTTTGACAAAAAAAGACAGGAGAAAAAAATAAGAACAAGAGTAATATTCAATAGAGAAAAATCAGATAAAATAAGAAAAATACCCCTTTCAGAAATCAGATATCTTCCAGACGAATATTCTTCTCCTCTTGCTATAAACATCTATGGAAACAAGGTAGCAATAATTCTCTGGAGTAAAGAAAAACCTCTTGCTATAGTAATAAAACAAGAAGAGATAGCCAAAGGCTATAGAAACTATTTTGAGCTAATCTGGAAGAGCGCGAAGAGATAATAAATATATATTTGAGAATAATATTCTTTATATACCCAAAATGAGTAATGAATTTATGAGCTTATTTGATGATGGTGTTAGAGTAATTGTAAGAGATAGTGGAGAAAGAGTAACTATGGCTGATGTGCCTCTTAAAGCAGCTTATACTGATTCGCGATGTCAAGAGCTTTCGCAAAAATATGATGTTCATTCTCATATAGGCAACATTGTTCCTAGCAGCCTCGGTTCTGCAAGTACAGAAAGCTATGCTGTAAACTTGTTCAGAGCATATTCATTTGTAGGAGAATTTTGTGGTTTTTCTAGAGTAGACTTAGAAAAATTAGGAGAACAAACTAGAAATGGAACTCATCATGTAGGGAGACTGGAAGGAATGGAATTTTTAGTTCAAAAAGCAATAGAAGGTGTAGAAGTCTTATTTCCTACAGAAGCATTTTTGAAAAATCAAAGAATCAGGAAAAGAAAGAGTCTATAATTTTATTCTTCTTCAAATCTTTCAAGAATTATATTTATCCTTGACATAAACTCATTCATAATTTCTTTATCTGTTGCTCTTGGCTGTTTTGATCTTAATTTTAAAACATCATCTGCAGAAGCAATACCCATAAGTTTTAATTTTTCACTAGCCTCTATGGCGTGCATTATCTTTTTTATTATTTCTTCTGAATCTGCTTCAGGGTGCTTTTTTCTATAGTCAAGAGCTTTTGAAGCAGCATTAATCATTAAAAATTTTTCTTCCTCGTTTTCCATAAATAAGAAAAATTTTCTAGTTATTTAAAGATTTGTATACTTCATAAAACAAATCTTTAGTTTAATTGGAGTAGGATGTGAAAGAGTATCTCTGATAAAGTTCAATAATAGATCTATACTTAAAATTCTTCGTTAATCCTATTTAAAAAAGACTCAGAATTTTATTTGAAAAGCTTACTGAACTTATTCGAGCAGAATTGTAGCTTTATTGATTGTTTAGTTTTGTAAGATGGTGCGACAGCCAAAATTTAGGCTTTTAATAGAATCTAGTTTCTCTTTCAGTTTTAGAAATATCCGAAATATTCTGATATCCAAAACCTTTAAAATACTACACCCTCTTATTAGAACATGAAAAAAGAGAAGAATTATGCTGAGAGTCTTGTAACTGAGATAGAAGGTATAAAACCAAATTCTGATAAAATCATTCATCATGCTAAAGAAGAATTAAATAAAAAAGATGCTAGAAAAGCCAGCATAAAAGAAGGCTGTTTTGCAACTCTTCAAGGCGGTTTTGGAGATTCTTATGTCACACCCTTTGCTGTTGCTATAAACTCAAGCAATTCTCAGATAGGTCTTCTGTCTTCTATTCCAGGAATACTGGGTCCATTAAGCCAATTAATTGGCTCAAGGATGATGGAAAAATATTCCAGAAAAAAAATAGTTTCTCTTTTTGTTTTTATGCAGGCACTAATGTGGCTTCCAATAATTGCCATAGCCTTTCTTTTTTGGAAAGGCTTATTTGTTGGTTTTATGCCTGTACTGCTCATCATATTTTTATCTGCCTATGTTATATTTGGTAATCTTAGTGGTCCTGCCTGGTTTTCCTGGATGGGTGATATAGTAGACGAGAAAGATAGGGGTCGATATTTCTCAATGAGAAATAGGATAACAGGTGGAGTTTCTATAGTTGCTACAATAATCGCTGCTTTTTTCTTGGATTTCTTTCAAAGAAATAACTTTCTTCTCCTTGGATTTTCCATATTCTTTTTTATTGCTTTTCTTGGAAGAACAGCTTCTTCGCTTTTATTCTCAAAACAATATGAACCTAAATTTAAAGTAGAAAAGATCTATTATTTCTCATTTTGGCAATTTGTGAAAAAAATGCCTTTTAATAATTTTGGAAGATTTACTATTTTTAGAACAGCACTAAGCTTTGCAGTCTCTATTGCTGGTCCTTTTTTTGCAGTTTATCTTCTTAGAACACTCCAGCTAAATTATGTTTCTTTCATACTAGTATCTATTGTTGCTTCAATATATTCTATGTTTGTTGTTCCACTATGGGGTAAATTCTCAGATAGGTTTGGAAATTATAAAACAATGAAAATCACTTCTGTTCTTGTAGCTATCTTCCCCCTTCTTTGGTGTGTAAGTAAATCGCCATATTTTATCGCTTTTGTTCCAGAACTGCTTTCTGGAATTGGTTGGTCTGGTTTTAATCTTGCTTCAAGTAATTATATTTATGATTGTGTAACAAAACAAAGACGAGGTCTAGTAGTATCTTACTATAATCTTATGAATGGCATAGGCGTATTTCTTGGTGCTTCTTTTGGTGCTTATTTGGCAAGTATAAATTCTGTTCTAGGACTTGATGGCTTGATTTTAGTATTTATTGTTTCAAGTATATTCAGAATAATAGTGGTTTCTATAGGACTAAGAAAAGTAAGGGAAGTAAGAGCAGTTTCGAGTCACTCTTCGATTTCTTTTCTTCACTTTATAGAGCACAGAGTCATAAGAGAGTCTTTCTATGAGTTTGGTCATCTTATTGGCAGAGTCGGAAAAAAAGGAAAAGCAATTTTTGGAAGATAAAAGGATTATCAACTTATTCTTGCTAGTTATTTAAGATTATAGATTAATCTTTTTTTACTTATTTTTCTTATAATAAAGAAAACGAGAAATACAATAAATCCTATAGAGATAATAGAAATTAATAGAAAAAGACCGACAATGTTAGAGAAGGAGGTTAAAATAGATTTTTCAAAGTATATTTTCAATCTGGGCATGGCTAGAAGAGTACTAATTGTTTCTCGAAATGAGAAAGATTCTATTTTTCCAACTGCTAGAACATATTTTCCGTTATTATCCGGACTAGAAACTTGAATAATATACTCTCCTGGCTCAATAATATTTTCATATTCTGGACCTTTCCAATAATTATCTCCAGCAAATTCCTCATAGAAATTTGTCCAGTTAAAATTCTCTCCATTAAGAGAAATGTTTCTTCCCAGTATTTGTACAGAAAAATCTTTCTCAGAATTTTTTATATCTGGGGAGAGAATATTCAGATAAAGATTAAATTCTTCTGCAGATATTATCCTATAATACTCTGGCGAATTTTTTAGTTCTGCATAGAATGCCTGACTTATCTCAGAATTTTCTATTAAGAGAGGACTTTTTATAGAAAGTTGTTGTTGATAGACTATCCTGGGTTGATGGGCTGTTATAAAAGCCAGAGTTAGGATAAATAAAACAAGAATTTGTGTTGACTTTTTTATTATCATGTTAAACATTAATTTCTTCTTGAACTTCTTTTGCATATTTGTGGCTCAGATGAAGTGGCTCTGGCATTTTATGTGGTGGCCTTACTAGGGATTTAATAAATTCATAAGCACTTTCAATAGAAATCCTATTTCCTGGACTTATATAGAGGGGGTTGCTTTTTTCCTTGCTCTGCAGAACTTTTCCTACTTTTTTATTATTTAAAAGAATATCTTCTCCATTTTCAGAGACTTTATTTCCTTCAAATAAACTGTTGGATACGCCTATTGTCGGTAGGTTTACAGCTAAAGAGAGATGACTTGCTAAGCCCAATCTAGGGTGTGTTATCCCATGTCCTGAAACAAGAATTATATCTGGTCTTTCATTTAATTTATTTATGGCTTCTATCATTGAATTTAATTCTCTATAGGCTCTAAAACCATAGATATAGGGAAAATTAAGTTTGTCTACAAAATACTGCTGTTCTAAAATCTCGGAATTTTTATCGCATACAATAACAGTAGAGATGATTCTATTTTTAACAATGAAACTTGCTATTGCACCTATTTTTGTAATTTCAGAGAGTTTTAGAGAATCTTTTAATTTAAGCTCTTTTGCTAGTTTTAGTTGCTCTCTCTTTAAAGCCTCAATGTCTATTCCAAACTTCTTTGCTACCTCTTCTTCACTTTGTTCCATGAGCTATAGTTTGTTCTTATATTTATTAAGTTAACTAATTTGATATTTTAGTTGACTCTTTACTCGCATCAGATCGATAATAGCTTCTCAAACCCTGTGCAACAAAAAGAGTATATCAAATTTCAAATAAAATTTTCATATTTTCTAAAAAGATATGGATGTATGAAAATTTTCGGTTAGTAATCTTATAATCTGCTTAATAATTATGAGATAAATTGACGATTAATAATTAATAATTAATTATTTTCTATTGATAATTCTGAACACTTTGAAAATGCTGACTTCACAACATTTTTAAACTCGGCTCTGTGTCTATAATTATGTTTAAAAAAAGATGTTCTCGTTGTGATAGAAAAATTGGCAGGAGTTTTGATTTTTGCCCCCATTGTG
>CAYHEY010000027.1:0-8160 GCA_964355735.1 Candidatus Woesearchaeota archaeon | reverse complement strand
GAGTTCAGACGTGTGCTCTTCCGATCTGCAAATCCTGCAGAAAATATAATGACTTATTTATAACTCCTGAAGGAAGTATAAAACCCTGCAGGTCTCAGTTAAGGCTAGTAGATGCTTTAGAGGAAATAAAAGATAAGAATGACTTAAAACTGACTAAAAAAATTAAATCTGCTCTCGACATATTAGGAGATAAATGTCCTTATTCAAAAAAATGACAGAAGAATCTAAACAACAGAGAGTAAGAGTATATACCGAGTGGGCGCCTCTTCAAGAGATTATAATTGGCTCTTGTGTAAACTTCAATATGGAAGGATTAGATACGACATTTAGATTTATGTATGAAAATAGAGATGGGAAATTTGCAGATAGAAATAAACCTCATAGAATAGATCCAAAATATGTAGCTGAAAGACAAGAAGACCTTGACGGGCTTCAAACTCTTCTTGAAAAGGAAGGAGTAACAGTAAGAAGACCCAAGAGACTTGTAAAAGTTCAGGCAGTAAGAACTCCGAATTTTAGTTCTTATACTACTGGCTGTGATTCTCCTAGAGATACTTTTTTCTGCGTTGGAAACCAAGTTATAGAATCTCCTCCGACAAACAGAAAAAGATATTTTGAACATCTATTATTAAAGGATATTTTTATGGATTATTTTAGGGCTGGTGCTAAATGGGTTGTAACTCCAAGACCCTCTTTAGAGGATGGTGCTCTTGATTTTTCATTTTGGAAAGATAATCTAAAAGACCCAATAAGAAGCCCAGAATCTATAGAACCTAATTATGAAATTGCTTTTGATGTTGCAAATTGTTTAAAGTTTGGAAAAGATATAGTTATGAATGTAGGAACAAAAAATCACGAACTTGGAGCAGTTTGGATGCAAAGGCAATTAGAGCCAGACTTCAAAGTTCATCCAATTAGATTATGCGATACTCATATAGACGGACATTTTGTGCCTATTGCTCCTGGAAGGCTTCTAGTAAACGAGGGTGCAATGCATGGATATTATGATAGATTACCTGAAGCATTAAAAAGGTGGGATAGAATTCCTATTTTAGATAAATCAACAAATTTCGATTATCCAGACGATCATCTGCAAATGGCTACAAATGTTGGAATGAGTGTAAATGTTGTCTCCCTTGATGAGAAAAGAATTTTAATTAGAAATACGGCAGAATTAACAATTAAAGCATTAGAAAGAGCAGGGTTTACGCCAATACCCGTTAGATTAAGGCATAGTGAGTTATTTGGTGGCGGAATTCATTGTTCTACAGTAGATGTTCGCAGAAAGGAGGAAAATGCGGACTATTTTTCATAAAATGAAATCAATAGCTTTAGAAGGAATAGATGGTGCGGGGAAAACAACTCAAGTAAAAAAACTAGCAGATCGTTTAACAAGAGAGGGCTTTCCTGTTAATATATGGCACTATACTGATAAAAATAATAGGTGGGGTAGAATTATTAAAGGACTATATTCGCAAAATGGAAAAGAACCTAGTTTTCTTTCAAAGTCGAGATATCTTCAGGAAATGCTTTATGCTTTATCTGCAAGAGCGAACTTAAGAAAGTTAACTTTATATGAAGATTCTGTAATATTATCTGACAGGTCAGTAATATGTGCTTACGCAAGCCATATAGGGAGAATGCCTTTTTGGTTTATAGATATGGTTGAGCCGAATATGTCTCCAGATACAGCAATTCTTATTAATATCCCCCCAGAAGAGGGACTAAAGAGAATTGGCTCAAGAGGAACAGGCTTTCTTGATGAAAATCTTGGAGAACTAAGATTATTTGAACAGGGATATAGGGATATTATGGGTACTCAAAGACCAAGAAAATTAAGACATACTCAATTTAAACTAGTTGATGGATTAGGTTCAGAAGAAGAAGTTTCAGAAAGAGTTTATAGAGCTGTAATTCCTGAAATAGATGGAGGAAAGTATGGAAAATAGAAAAAAACTTCCTTTTAGGAAAAATTGTGAAGGTTATTTTTTAAATGAGAAAGGAGAAATTCTAGCTAGAAAATCAGATGCGGGTTTTATTATCTTTCCTGGCGGAGGAATAGATAGGGGAGAAAGTATTGAAAGTGGAATGATAAGAGAGACTTTCGAAGAAACAGGAGTAAGAGTAATTGACTTAAAACCACTCAAAGATATAAAGATTATTTGGGGTGAAGATTGGGCTAAAACAGAAAAGCAAAAGAAAAGATATCTTGAGTTTCAAGGCGATGATATGCACTTTTTTACAGGAGAGATAGAAATTATTGGGAATAATTTAACAGAAGAAGATTCTTGGAAAGAAGATAAATTTATGGATATAAATGAAGTAATAAAAGTGATTAGTTCTTTTATAGAAGTAGACCTGAGTACAAGAGAGTATAGAAAGACTCAAATTAAATTATTAGAGGCTCTTAGAAATGGATAAGCTGGCTTTATTTGGTGGAGAAAAAACAATTAATTTGCCTGCACCCCATTATAAATGGCCTGCAATAACTAAAAAAACAGAAGAAGCTGTTTTAAAGCAATTGCACACAAGTATTTCTATTTACGATAATTCTGGGATAATTGACGAGTTTGAAAAGAAGTTTGCTTCTAAAATAGGAATGAAACATGCTTTATTGACAAACTCGGGGACTATGGCTCTTTTTTCTTTATTCTTTTCTGCAGGATTAAAAGAAGGGGATGAGATAATCTGCCCAGCTTATACTTTTCATGCAACAGACTCTCCAATATTTTTTACAGGTGCTGTTCCTGTTTTAGCTGATTGTAAAGAAGATGGAAATATAGATCCTCAAGAAATAAAGAAAAAAATCACTAAGAAAACAAAAGCAATAATAATTACGCATATGTGGGGAATACCTTGTGATATGGATGAAATAGTAAAAATAGCAAAAGAAAATAAGCTTCTTTTATTTGAAGATTGCTCTCATGCACATTTTGCTAGATATAAAGGAAAATATGTTGGTACATTTGGAGATGCTTCTGTTTTTAGTTTGCAAGGGCAGAAAACACTTACAGGTGGAGAAGGCGGAGTCTATGTAACTAATAATGATGAAATGTTCTATAAGTCTCTTTTATTGGGACATTATAATAAAAGATGCAAAAAAGAAATTCCTGAAAATAATCCTCTTCATAAATATTTTCTAACAGGGATGGGACTTAAATTAAGAGTACATCCTCTTGCTGTAGCAATAGCCTTAGAACAAATGGATGCTCTAAGTGAGATACTAAAAAATAGAGCAATTATTGCAGAAAAGTTAAGAAAAGAGTTTAAAGATATTAAAGGCATAAAGCTATTGAATATTGAAAATAAAGGACCTACATGGTATGCTTTTACATTTTTGTATAATCCTGAAGAACTTGAAGGATTAAGTTTAGAAAAGTTTTATTCTGCTTTAGTTGCAGAAGGTTGCGTTGAATTAGATCATCCCGGCTCAACAATGCCTTTAAATCTCACTCCACTTTTTCAAGATCCTTCTAAATTGTTTCCTTCTTATAAAAATAAAATGAACTATCATGTGGGAGATATGCCTAATGCTGAAAGATTCTATAAACTTGCCTTAAAACTTCCAGTATGGCATAATCTTGAAGATATAAAATTAGTTGAGCTTTACATTAAAGCATTTAAGAAAGTAACAGCAAACTATAAACAATTATTGAATATTAACATAGAAAATATGGAAGTTAAGCAGAGAGATAATTTCTTTAAAGAGCTAATTGATAATGCAAAAAAAGAAGGAATTCAGAAAGTTGTAGTAGCAGGAGTCATAAAAGAAGGTAATAAGATTCTTCTTCTTGAACGGAAGAAAGAGGATTTTATGGGCGGAATTAATGAATTGCCTAGTGGAAATCTTGAGCAAGGAGAATTACTAGAAGAAGGACTAATAAGGGAAATAAAAGAAGAAACAAATCTTGATGTTGCTAAAATAAAAGAGTATCTTGGCAGTTTTGATTATGTTTCTGGAAGTGGGAAAAAAGTCAGACAATTTAATTTTTTAGTAAGTGTTAAGTTGGGAGAAGTAAAGCTAACCGAGCATTCTCATTTTTATTGGGCAGAAAGAAAAGATAGCACTTTTGATAGAGTTACAGCAGAAGTTAAAGGGGTTCTTGAAAAAGTTTAAAGTTTAGTTTAAATGAGGTGATGGAGTTAAGATGCCTCAAGAAGGAGAATTTAAACCAATAGCACCAATACATGAAACACTAAATATATTAGGAGATCTCTCATATAGCGAGGGTCACAGAGCATGGAATCTAGTCAGATTTAAGAGTGATCTTCTTAAAGAATTCCCACAATTAAAAGAAAGAAGGGAGAAATTCAAATATAAAATGATTATGCATAGAAACTTTGATTCTTTGAAAAAAGAAATTACTGAGATAGAAAAACTAAAACTACCAATTCCATTACTTCTAATGTTTGGAAGGAAAAAGGTAAAGGAATAAGATTCGAAGATAGAAAGGAATAAAAACCAATATAACTTGCATATATTAACCAGTAAGGAAAGAGAGTTCTGTGATAAATAACATGAAAACGCAAACTCCAAAAGAAAGACGATTGAAAGTATTAGAAGATTTAGGAAGAAAGACAGCTAGAGTATTTCAAGCTGATTCTAGTTCAGGTTTTCGTTTATTAGATGGTTATGGAACTTTGAGAGATGTAAGCACTCAGATTAAAGCAGGATTAAGCAGAAAAGGATTTGATTATTCTCCTGATTCTCCTGTTGAAACAGATAGAACAGAATCGGGCTTGGATTATTTATTCAATCATCCAGAAGAAGCAATTAAGATGGCGATTTCATAAAATGACACAAAGAACAAGAGTTTTTGGAATAGATGTATTTGTATTAAGATTAGTCGAGAATATGATAAAAGGAGCAGAAAGAGTTCCTTTTGATATTCTTTTTAAAAATCTTGAAAGAGAAGATGTATCTGAAGACCATAGATTTGAAATTGAATATCTTTCCCATGATTATCAATTTAAAGACGCAGGTTATTCTGAAGATAGACCAAAATCAGTAAGAGAGGGCTTGCAGGATGCAGAAGATTATTTTCTATTAGAAATGCTAAAAGAAAGAGAAGAAAATAATGTTCATTGGATTAGAATTTCAAAAAAAGCAGAAATAGAGGCAAGGGAAGGAAGAGGATTTTATGAACTTATGAATGGCTATCGCATTCCAAAACCTCAAACTCCTGAGGAATTTATTTCTAGTACAAGAACTCAAACAACAGAAGAGGTTTTTAGAGAGCAAGATAACGAGATGACTGGTACAGGAGATTAATTTATATTTTTAAAAATAAGAATATTTAAAAAGCACGTTTCATAATGATTAAAATGAAAAAAGCAGAATTAACATTAAAGCGTTACAGAAATAACTCTCCGATGTCAGAATTCTTTCCTCTTGATGCAAGAGAAGAGTATGCATTAACAAGAGAGCCGAGTGATTCTCATCATGGAACAGCAGAACTTGTTCATAGTCCCGATTTAACAGACCGACAAATAGGTTATCTTGGAACTGCTATAACGCCCTTTGAAGCATTAGCAGAAAAAGAGGATAGACAGAATGGAGTAAGACTTCATGTTCCTTCTCTTCCTCTTACTCAAATAGCTCAACTATGTAATGTAGCTCATACTTCTAATCGAGCAATAGCATAATGGTGTGATAATATGGAAATGGGAATTAGATTAAGAGATTGGAGAGAGGTAATTAATGAAGATTTGCCTCAAATAGAAATTACAGATTCTACAGTAAAAAGGGCGAAGGAATACGGGTTGGCTGTAAGAAAGTTTTACGACCCTGCTGACTATGAAGCGAGAAGACAGAGAGTTCTATCAAGACCATTACCTTAAAATCAGGTAATAATAATCTCACTCTTTTATCACAATAATTCTTATAAAGTTACAGAGATGACTTCTTTTATGAGATTTAGATATACTCTTTATCCTGAAGCAAGGCTAAAGTTGGATTGTAACGGAATAACTTCCAGAATCAGAGAAGCAGAAAGAGAGCACACTATAAATATTGTCGGACATGTTATGGAAAGCGATGTTTCTGGAATGGCGAGCGATATGAAAGCAAAAGGATATTTTGAAACTTTTCCTAGAGACCAAATGAAAGATTTTCAAGCAAGAATGAATGCTATCTTTAAAGCAAGGGAAGAGCATAAATGGCAAGTTCATAGAAATGATGGCGTATATGAAGAAGAGACAGACTTGCAGGATATTTTACTGATGATTGGCTGGGATGCAAGTCAAGTTTTAAGAAAAGAGGAGATATGGGATTTTGAAAAATTTGGATTTAGAAATGTGACTGATTTTACTGGTTCTGTTGGAGCTTTGATTAATGAATTTATTCATGATGATACTTATAGAAGAGGACATAGATGGCAAACAAAAACTCCTGATAATAGAGTTCTTGTTAATGAAGTAACCGGAGATATGAATTGTGATATGAGAGTATTCCAAACAGATATAACTCCATATAAAACAATAGACCCTCTTGGAAATGAAGTTTCTTTTAGACCTGAAATTGACCCAGATAGAGGTGGAATAATGGCTTATCATTCAACAGAAGGAGAACTATTAGCTACTGTTTTAAAATATGTCCATCAAAAGGGAATTAAGCCTGCATCTTTAGAAGATAATGCGCGAGCAACATTAGAATGGGCAAGTTCTTTAGGTCAAGGCGGTGGGACATGCACAGAACATTTTGGAGGTTTTGACAATGATGCAAGAATGTTTTTAACAGGATGGACTATCCCTCTTCATAAACTTGATAAAAATAATACTACAACTCAACATAGCTGTGATGGTGTAATTGATGGCGGTGGCGGAGTGTATATGGCTTATATTGATGCAGATGAAAATCTAGTATTTGCACACGAGGTAAGAGATAAACTTCCTGTACCAAAGAAGAATATCTTAGCAAGATATTATCCAAGCGATGCCGACAACTTAATCAAGGGACTTCTCTACCAATCTGCTAAAGGTTTAGGAAGAACATCATGTAGACAATTAAGAGATATTTTAGCTTATAGATTCTCTGAGCAATTTGAGGCTGATGTTGAAGAAATGAGAGTCGAAGATAGAAAGAAATAAATCATAGTCAAATCGGGGTGGCTCAGTTTTCTCTGGGGCACATGACAGCCCCCTAAAAAGGGCTGTTGTGTTTTTCTAATAAATTATTTCTTCGAAAACATCAAAAATAAATTGATCCATTTTTGGCGTCTGCTCTTCTTCTTCAGTTTCTCAATTTCTTTCTTCTGTTCTTCTAATTCCTTTTCAATTTGTTTTTCCATCTTAAAGATCTAAGGTCACTTTCATTTGATTAGCTACGACCATATATTTTGCGATAAACTTTTCCATATTTGCAAGTCGTTCCTCCATTATCTGTTTCTCTTTTTCTGATTTTTCAAGTCTCTTTTCAATATCAGTTTTAGTTATATCAAGAAGCATATCTTCTTCATTTATCGTATCTTTCATACCTAGAAGTTCAGAGTAATAGTGGATCTTATCGCTTTTCTTCCAACCGAAGCGATATTTTAAAGCACTTTCAGACTTATAACGTGGAAGCCAGTAACAGCAGGAGATGTGCCGAAAGTCGTACATTGTTAGTTCAGAATATTTAGCACCCGCAGGACTTTCTATATCTCCTAAAACTCTTTCTCCTAATCGTTTAAGATATTGGTTTACTATACTGGGAGTTATATCAAAGAGATAGTCTTCTGGCTTGAGATTTTTTGATTTAACATAATCTTCAATAAGCTGAGAACAAAGCATGAGCTTTATCCTTCTGCCAAATGTCTTTGAAGTTTCTTCTCTAATGTTAAGTTCTTTAAAATTATTAAACAAATCTGAAACTTTAACATTCATTAACTCTGTTGGCGATCTTATTCCTGTATCAAATAAAAACCAAATCAGAACCCGATACTCATATTTTGCATTGTCGCATAATCTTTTAACTTCTTCCTCTGTCAAATAAACCCATTTGGGCTTTTCTTGTCTTGTATCTAGGTCTAAAGTTATATCAGATATATCTTTTACACTCATGCTTGATTAATCCAATCAGCAAAATCATGTTTATTAGATTTATCTCTACGCATCCAAAGTAACTTACCCTCAGAGTAAAAAACTTGATCGTGAAAAACTGTCTTACCTGTTTTCCAATGT
>CAYHEY010000026.1:0-8292 GCA_964355735.1 Candidatus Woesearchaeota archaeon | reverse complement strand
GACTTTTCATCTTCTTGCTTTGGCAGTTCAAGAGAATGCATCAACGAGACAATTAAACTGTTAAATCTATCAGGATTTCCTTTCTGGTATTCTTCAATCAAAACTTCTTCAATCTTATTCATCTCAGAAGCAGGAGGTATATTAACTTCAAGCTTTTCTTCTTTTGATTCAAGTTTATTAGTATTTTTTAAAAAGCTATATACTCCAGAATTTTTTAGATACTCGTTTATTCTATTATAGTCTATATCAGCATTTGTTCCTTGAATAAGCAAGCCATTAAGCCTCAAAAGAACTATTTTATCCCTTAAATTGTGCCTCTTAAATTCTTCTATTATTTTATCTGTAGCAGTGAGCGCATTTTCTATCTTTATATTAAATGAAATCACTTCTTTTATAGGCAAATTTATCTTTTTCTGCTCCCAAAAACCCTCTACCCTAACAATGTAAAATCGGCCATAGCATAAATCTTCTAATTCTTGAAAACTATTAGGAAAAATTGGGCCAGAATATATTGCGGGTTTTCCATTTACTTTTTGCTCAAAATTAATATGTAGATGTCCTAAAGCATAATAATCTGCTCTCGGTAATCTATCAAGAGCAATAGATTCTATGGGCAGATCTCCTGCTGCTTCTTTTACAGTAGTATGTAGCATTAATATTCTAAAATTATTTGTTTCTTGTGGAAGAATAATTCGTTTTATATCCTCTATCTCCATACCAGATTTTTTTCCAGGATAACCAAATATCTCAAAGTTCTTATCTTTTATTGGCTCAAGATAAATTGCTGTTTCTGTTTCTTTATATTTACAGATCTCGCAAAAACCGCCTTTCTCAAGAACCTCAAGAAAAGTCTTTCCTGAAACAGAATAATCATGAGAGCCAGCAATCATATAAACTTTTATCCCAGCCTCTTTCAGTTTTCTGAATTCTCCAAATGTTCGTTTCAGTATTTCAACAGGCGGATAGGCAGAATCAAACAAGTCTCCAGCTATAAGCATAAATTCTATTTGTTCTTTTATTGAGATTTCTATCGCTTTTTCAAAACTCAAGAAGTTTAGTTCTTGCAGTTCTGGCTGTCTCCAGCCTCCAAGATGGCAATCTCCAAGATGACTAAATTTGACCATTTTTATTATCAGACCTCTATAAATATAACCCTAATTAAGTTATATAAAGATAATTGTGATGAAGTACTATCTATAAAATTCATAAACCCATAATCTTTCAAAGAACAATTTTTCTTCACTCAATTTTTCAAATTTGTATTCTAACTTTTTAGCATAATCAAAGATTTCTTGGGGTTTGCTCAGAGACGAAAATAAAAGCAAGATCTTCCCAGAATTAGAAATATAGTCTCGAGCTTCTTTTAAAAATCTCAAGATAATCTCATTTCCTCTTTTTCCTGCTGTTGTATCTTTGCCTTTATCATGTTCTTTTTTATCTTCAGGTAAATATGGAGCATTGAATATAATTAAATCAAATTTTTGCTTTTCAGGAATATTAGAAAATAAATCTGATTTCAAAGCATGAAAACCCTCATTTTTCAGCAGGAGTATAGCTTCAGAGTCTATATCAGCACATATAATGCTTTTTCTCTTCACTCCAAAATCAACACAAGCTTGTGCTTGTATTCCTGTTCCTGTACCCATATCAAGAACTTCTATTTTTTTATTTTTCAATTTAGAAATATATTTCTCAACTTCTTTTTTCATCAAATAAGAATCTTCTTCAGGAGGGTATGGCATGTTATCTATTCAGAACAGCTTTAAGAATTTGTTCTCCAAAAAGAGCAAAACCAGCAAGAGCAGTTACAAGTATAATAAACATAATAAATAAAATTATTAACTCCCCTGTTATTTTTTTCTTTATAGTAATCTCTTGAACAGGCCATTGTTTATAGGCATTAGGACTTGATCCAAGAGACCCAAGAGCCCGAGCTGGAAGAGGAATCTTGGGCATTGTATTTTGAATAGGGCTCTGTATGTTTTGAGCCAATTTTGGAGCAAGTGCTTGCAGTTCTTTTTGCTCTCTTATCTGATTAGAAGTATTAATAGCAGGCATATTATTTTGAGCAGATAAACTCAATTGACCTGATCTTGTTTGAAGTTTTCCTAAAAAAGAATCTTTTTTCTCTTCTATTATCTTTGGTTGCTCTACTTCATAATTCATATTTCCAAGCGCACCCATATTCAGAGATTCAGAAGCCTCTTTTACATCGCCAACATTATAACCTGCTCTAATAAGAGACTGAGTTGATTCTTCTATAGACTGTCCCCTAAAAATTCCGTTTTTTATTGCAGCAACAAGTTCCTCTTTAACCATACATAAACATAATCAAAGGGGTTTTTATAGGTTTTTATTCTCCCAAAACCTATAAATTAAATTTTAATAAGAAGCAACTATCTTTTCTAATAGACCATAATAAATATCATATCTTTAAAATATCCCCATCAGCCATAAGATGAACATCTTTATCCGCCTTATATCCTAATTCTCCACATAATTCCATCATAGGAAGAAGCTTTTCTCTTTCGCCATGAGCAGGTATAATATGTTCTGCATTCATCATATTCACAAAATCTCTCAAATCTTCTCTTCCAGCATGACCTGAAACATGAACATTATTGAATATCCTTACCCCTCTTTTTTTCAGTCTATCTTCAAGTAACTTTCTATTATTAATATTAATTTCAGCAGGTATAATCGAGCTTGAGAATATAACATGATCCTCAAAATTGAGATTAAAAGGTAAAGCTCCTCTCGAGATTCTATCAAGCACACTTCCTGGCTCTCCCTGATGACCCGTGCATACAACAACATATTTGGTTCTATTTCTATTTGCATCTTTAAGCATTCGTTCAACCTGATTTTTATAGCTAGCAATTTTAATCTCTTTAGCAAAAGGGCATAAGTTTACATCAATAGCAGATGACACATATTTATTCAAACTTCTTCCTACAAAAAGAGGCACTCTTCCAAGTCTTTTAGAAAAATCAGCAATACTCTTTAATCTAGCGATATGCGATGAGAATGTAGTTACAACAATTGCGGATTTATCATTTCTTGTTGTGAGCATTGTATCTTCTAATAATCCCCGTGCTACTTTTTCAGAGGCAGTTTTTCTTTCATCTTTCGAGTAAAGTGAATCAACAACCATTGCTTTAACACCCTCGTCTGCTATTTTTTTAAGCATTTCATAATTTGGCTCTTTTCCTACAATAGGATTATTATCAAACTTGAAATCATTTGCATAAAGAAATACTCCTTCTTTTGTATGTAGGGCAAGCATACTTGTTTGAATAGTTGAATGGGTTATATTAACAAAGTCAAGCTGATATTTCTGTCTCTTCCCTTGTATCATGTAGCTAGAATTTGGATGAACAGAAACAAGTTTATTACTTATTTTTGAGTTTTCTCCACCATATTCTTTTTTAAGTATTTCCATTGAGAAAGGGGTTCCTATTATATCTGCATTATACCTATATCCAATATAAGGAAGAGCACCAATATGGTCTAAGTGTGCGTGCGAGGGAATTATCGCTCTTACTTTTTCTCTTATTCCTTTTTCATCCAGTATATAATCCGAAGGTAGTGCTTTTATAGAACGAAGCATTTTTTCTGTGTGTGCTTTTTCTCGCTCTTCAAGTTCTACAATAGGCGGAAGAAATATTCCACAATCAAATATAAAAGCGTCTTCTCCCAAGTCCACGACAGTCATATTTTTGCCTACTTCACTAAATCCACCAACACTAATTATTTCCATATTTTTATAATATCATAAGTTTCTCTTTTTTTATAATAATTCTTGCTCAAGAGACTTTAAATATGTTTTGAAAAACAAAAACATATTCTCAGAGTTGATAAATTCATGAATCAAAAAACCTTTTGTTTACCACACCTTAAAAGGTGTGGTTTGTTTTGGGTTTTTGGATTCTCCGAAAGAAATACGCAGTAATACAACCGCAACATAAATGTTGCGGATTTCTTTCGGTGATTAAGAAAACTGCTAAACTAATTTGAACAATCTATTAATTAAGAGCATAGCAAAGATAGAGCTCTAAATGAAAATAATTAATAAATATATTAGCATAACTTCGGCCAGCATATTCAGATTTTTAGAATTATTGAGTAGAATTGTGAGCCAACTTAGAGAGATAATATGAGCAAACAATTTTAGGGTTTCATTCGAGCGAGCGAAGCAAGTGAACATATTAATTTATAAATTCTAAATTATAAGCTAATACATGGAAATAGAAAGAAAAGAGGGTATAGCAAGAACAAAAATAGTCGGTCATAATAAAAAGCTTTTAATTTGGATAATTATTCTTCTAGTTGTGCTTATTGCTCTAGTAATAATAATCAAAAATCTGCCTGAGACAAATATAAATAACAAAGAGAATAATACTCAAGATAATAGATCTGGTTCTCAGCTCGCAAATCCTGCTAGTGTCTATTGCGAGCAAAATTCAGGAAAATTAGAGATAAGAACAGATAGTCAAGGAAATCAGTATGGTGAATGCATTTTTCCAAATAACTCTAGTTGTGAAGAATGGGCCTATTTTAGAAGAGAGTGCAATAATTCTGTATAAGGCTGATTTATGCTCTTTATTTCTCTTTTCTCGAAAGATAGAGTCCAAGAATAAAATTAGCTATTCTTGCTCTTACTGGATATTTGGCTTTAGCCTTTTCATAAGCACTTTGAAGAACATCTACTCGATTATGCCTTTTCGCAAGATAAACAATAGTCATATAACCAGAAAAATCTCCTTTTTCTTCACTAAGTCTTAATGCTCTGGACAAATAAGCATTAGACTCTATCATATCATCAGTCATCTCTGTAGCCATAACTAAAGCCCCAAGATCTCTAGGACTCTTATCAAGAAAGCACTTTACTCTTTGTTGGAATTTTCTTCTTTCCGAGTTACTCAAGCTATTCAAAGCAATTTTCTTAAGTTCTTCTTCTGTAAAATCCGCAATTTTTATTGATTTTAGCATATTTACTAGGAAAATTTTCTGCTTAAAAAGCTATCTATCTTCTTAAGTCACTAATCAAACTCTTAAGTAAGTAGTTAAATTAACAATTAAACTTAAGATGTGATTAATCTTGGCTCCTCTAGCAATAACCAATATCTCAGATACTTATAAACTAAAAGAAAAGTTTACTCAATCAATAAAACTATACTCTGCTCGAATAAGTTCAGTAAGCTTTTCAAATAAAATTCTGAGTCTTTTTTAGATAAGATGAACGAAGAATTTTAAATATCTCTATTATTGAGCTTCATCAGAGATAATCCTAAGAGTTAAATAAGTATTTTCACAAAGCTTTAATATCTCTCTTTCATGTATAAAATTATGCAAAGAGGAGCTAAAATAGCATTATCTTTTTTATTAGCAGTATTCTTAGTTAATTGTATTTCTGCTCTGGCAAATCCTGCTGCAGTTTATTGCAAAGAGTTAGGAAAAGAATTTGGAAACTATGAATATAAAATAAAGCAAGATTCTAAAGGAAACGAGTACGGAGTATGCATAACTCCTGATAAAATAGAAAGAGAAGCCTTCAAGTTTCTCGAGGGAAAAACCGGTCTAGAGTACTCCTACTGCTCAAGAAAAGGCTATGATAGCAAAGTTATTTGTATAAAAAAAGATAAATCTCAAAAATCTCTCTTTTCTTCTGATTCACAATCGCAAGAACCAGATGAAATAGAAATGACAAAGCTAATGAATTTGCAGGATAAACTTGGTGGTTTAAATGTAGATGCAGGAAAAAAGACAAAAGAAAAATTTTATAGTTCTATATTTTCTTCAGGTCAAGAAATTAAAGCTTCAAATACTCAAGATAAGCAAACTTCAGATATTAACTCTGAGATTCAAAAACAACAATTAAATTCTATATATAGTTTTTCTTCTTATTCTTCTTGGGACTGGAGAAATCCTCCAAGCAACACTATCTACGCGAGTTCTAATTTTAATTTTTTTGATTCTAGCAATGGTTGGATGACTCCTATTAAAGATCAGGGTGGCTGTGGAAGTTGTTGGAGCTTTTCTATACATGGCTCTTCAGAAGCAAAATATAATATCTTGCAAAATAACTCTCGATTAGACCCTGATTTATCTGAGCAGAATTCTGTTTCTTGTGATGATACTTGCTATTCTTCTCCTGGTTGGACGAGTTCATGTCAATTAGGCTGTACTGGTGGTTACATGGATCTAGGACTTAAGTTTATGATGGATACAGGAACAGTTGATGAATCTTGCTTCTCTTATAGCGGAACAGAAGAATCTTGTTCAAATATATGTTCAGATTCTTCCTCAAGAAGATGGCTTGTTACAGGTTATAATACTACCTGGCCTGACGGAGGAGATCAGTTAATTCTTTCAATAAATCAGACAAAACAATGGATTCTCGATTTTGGCCCTCTTTCAGGAGCAATGAACATGAGTGCAAGAACAACAAACGACAGCGGAATCTGGAGATGTTCTCAAGATAAAGGTTCTGATCATGGAATTGTAGTTGTGGGCTATAATGATACAGGAAACACAGCAACAAGTTATTGGATAATAAAAAATAGTTGGGGGATAGGATCTGATGAATCAGGTTATTTTAAACTAGGTTTTAATGAATGCAATCTCTCAACAGAATTTGAATATGCTGATGATCTTACTCCACCAAACTTTAAACCAGGAATAACGATAAATTCTCCAACAGATAATAATATCACAAACATAACTCAAGTAATTTTCAATTTTACTATTTCCAATAGAATTTATAGAAATTCTACCTGTGACTTAATAATAAATAACATAACAAGAAACTCAACTTCTCTAGCTATAAACGGAACTTCAAACACCATTGCTTTTAATCTCGCCTTAGGAAACTATAGTTGGAGTATTTCTTGTTGGGAAAATAGGCTAGGTATAGTAAATATCTCTTCTTCAAGAACTCTCTCTTTAATAGACAGCAATTTTCCGACTTTCACAGCAAACACAACCTATACAGATTCAGAATTTAAAAGATACAACAACTTCACAGCAAATATCTCTCTTTCAGACAATTCAGAACTAAACACAGCCTGGCTTTCCAGCAATCACACAGGAAGCCTTGTAAATTATACCTATTCTCTTTCAGGAATAAATCAAAATCTCTCAAAATCCCTAAATATTACAACATCTCTTAAATCTTTTTCTTTAAGATGGTATTTTAATGACTCTTCAAATAATATCAATTCAACTTCCTGGAAAACAATACTCGTGTTAAATACTGCGCCAGCAAATTTAACTATTCCAAATCAAAACTGGCCTATGAATTCTAATAAAACAATAAATCTTAGTTTATATTTTACAGATTTAGACAGCGATGAAATTAATTATACAAGCAACTTTGCTAGCAACATAACAATAATAATAAATCAAACTTCAAAATTAGCTCTGCTTGTTCCAAATATGAGCTTTAATGGCACAAATTATATTCAGTTTACAGCAAATGATTCTATAAATATAACTCGAGGTAATAATATCACTCTAGAAGTCTATAAACCAACAATTCTAGTAAATTATTCGAGATTTATTGGTCAAACAACCAACTTCTCAAATTTGAGTTCTTATGTCAGTATTCCAATAATAATAGAAAATCAAGAATATGGCAAAATTAATTTTTCTTCTGTAAATTTAAGTTCAAGTTCAATTGATATAGACACAAATATAAATATCTCTTTAAATAGAATAGAAATAAATTCTTCTGCTCTGTCTATTTTTAATGCTTCTGCAACTCTAACTTTATACAATGTTTCTTTTTCAAATCCTAGAATACTTAAGGACGGAGCGGTTTGTTCTGCACCAGCCTGTAATATTATTTCTAATTCGACAAACACTCTAACATTTAATGTTTCCGGATTTTCTTTCTATAGTGGAGTAGAACAATGTAGTGACGGAGTTATGGATGGAAATGAAGGTGGGGTAGATTGTGGGGGTTCTTGTTCTGCTTGTTCAAGTTCTCCTAGCGGGGGTGGCGGGGGCGGTGGAACAAGTAACATAAGAGTTCCAGTTAAACTTACTCTAGCTCAAGCAATCTCTGGCTATAGCGAAGAATTATCTAAAGAAGATCAGATTTCTTTTCCAACATTAACAGGAGCAAATCATACCTTAACAATAAAAAATCTCTCATCAACTAGAGTCGCTCTTAATCTTTCAAGCAATTTAATAAATATTAATCTAGTTTTAGGAGAAGCAAAAAAGCGTTCTCAAGCCGAGACAGATTATTATGATTTTTTTATAAAGTTAAATTATATTTCCAATAAA
>CAYHEY010000025.1:5060-8432 GCA_964355735.1 Candidatus Woesearchaeota archaeon | reverse complement strand
ACAGCAAAAAAGCTGATAGAAAGATTCTCTTCTATAAAGAACACCATAAATGCAAGTGAACAAGAGTTAGAAGAAATTCTTAAATCCAAGACAAAATATTTTAAAGAGATTACAGACTATTAGAGTATATCTGAGATTTATAAAATAAAAGAGAAATTTAATCGATCAATAAAACCATATTAAGATCAATTAGTTCTCGCTTTTCTTCTTGTAGTTCCTCTTAAGACATAATTTAAGAAATTGTGATTAAAAACAGGCAATCTTTTTCCATCTCGCCATCTTTCTTCTGTTTCTTGCTGTACAAAATCTATCACTCTTTGAAGATATCTTCTCTGCGAATCTTTTCTTATCTGCTCTGTATAGTGTTCTGCATATGAAAGAAATTCATTAACAGAAAAACGAACATCAAATATTCTCTTGAGAAAACTGTATTTTGATCTATCCATCAAAATATAATTCGTGTTTCAAAGTTTATAAATAAATAAGATATTCTAAAGCATATTTTACAAAACAAAAGTCTTAAAAAGCCAGATTTGCTTTTCTAGTTATATTCCTTCTAACAATTATTCAAACTTGAAAGTCTCAAGATTACTATAAACAGGACCTTCATCAAAAAGTTCAGATTTCTTTAAAATAAACTCTTTAACTTTAAATTTGATAGGTTTGTGCTTAATATTTTTCACATATTTAAGAAATTCTTTTTTATCGTAGATTTTTTTCATTCTAGCAATAGTGATATGGCTCATGAATCTTGCTTCAGATTCGAATAAACCAGCTAGCCGATCATCAATTTGCTTTTGCAAGCCCCATATGCTCTCACCATTCAATTTAATCCAAAGTATTGAATTATAAGAATTAATAAAAATTCCTGCATCCCCAAGACTTACTTCAAATTCTTCAAATTTAATCTCCTTAAGTTTTTTCCTTACTTCGTTTATTTTTTCTTCACTTACTTCTCCAATAAATTTGAGAGTTAAATGTAAATTCTCGGGTTCTGTAAATTTTCCTAAGAAAAGATTTTTCTTTTTAATCAATTTTTGAATATCTTCTATCTCCTGAATAGCCTCTCTACTTAATTCTAGAGCAATAAAACTTCTTATTAAATTTTTATTATCGGCCATACTTTATCTTATGCGGGCACAAGAGCCAAAAGCGAATAATTTCCTTCATGAACACTTAAAGCTAATTTTTTTACATCTTCTAATTTCACTTTTCTTATTTCTTCTTCATACTTATAGGAATTCTCTGCTTTATCCCAGATTTCATTATATATCAAATCTAGCATCTGACCATGCGAGTCTTCACGAGAAATTTTGCTATTGCCAATAAGATGCGCTTTTATATCTTCAAGCTCTTTTTCTGTTAAATCCTTTAATTTTTCAAATTCTCTTAGTATAAGATTAATTACTTCCTTAAGATGTTCTTTTTTAGTGCCAACAAAAACATAATTATAACCATATCTCTTTCCACTAGAACACGCACCCTTAACAACATAAGCCAGATTTCTCTTTTCTCTTATCTCTTGAAATAATCGTGAGCTCATTCCACCAGCCATCAAACCGCTTAAAACTTGCGCAACATAATTTTCTTTATTGCCTGAAGGAAAAGAGTGAAAAGCAAAAACAAGATTGGCTTGATCTAATCCTGCTCTTTTATCTATTCTTCGTCCATTTCTAAGTCCAATAACAGGCTCTTTTATTTCAGACCTAGATTTAAGAAAAGTCTTATTGCAGAAAGAGCATAATTTCTGAAAATTTGAATCTCCAACAACACACAAAACCAGATTTCCTGCATTATAAACATCTTTGAATTTCTTAACTATTTTTTGTTTATCTATAGACCCTAGTGTCTCTTCTGTACCAATAGCATCCTGCGAAAGATTTCCACTATAAAGCATTCCCTGAATTTTATCAACAACATAAATATCCGGTCTATCTTTTCTCATCTTTATTTCTTCAATAATTACTTTTCTCTCTTTATTTAATTCTGATTCATCGAATAAAGAATTCTTTATCATATCTGCTAAGACCTCGAGAGCAATATCAATTTTATCTGATGGAATTTTAGCTAAAAAAGCAGTAAACTCTTCGTCTGTAAATCCATTCAAAATTCCGCCATTTCTTTCTATCTGCTCTGAAATTTGCCTTGCTGTTCGATTCGGCGTGCCTTTATAGAGCATATGTTCTATAAAATGAGATATTCCCTTTTCCTTAGAAGATTCATGTATGCCTCCGTGTTTAACTGCAAAAAGAACACTTGCAACTCCAGAGCCTTTTCTTTGCTCAAAGATCACAGTCATACCATTCTCAAGTTTTTTTCTAAAAAATCTTCTTTTATTTAAGTTTTTCATCTTTTTATGCTATAAATCAAAAAACAAAGTTATTTAAATAACCTTTGATAGCTATATTTATCAAAAGGAGGTAAATAAATGGCAAAATTAACAGCGTGGCTTGTAACTCTTATAGGTCTCTTGCTTGTTCTAGCTCTACTATTACCAACATTATTTATTGGAGTATGGGTTCAATGGGTCGTGGCTATTGCAGTATTAGCAGTAGGAATCGGCAAACTCAGTAGAAACTACAGCAAAAAAAGAGTAAGCCCAGATCAAAAGAAAAAGTAGTATTTAATTTTTTATTTTGTTTATTTTTTTTGTAAAAAAGTATTTAAAGCCTTCTTGCCTTATTAAAATAGAAAAGGAGGCAAAAAAAATGAATGCACTTACAAGAGTAGCAATAGTTTTAGCAAATATTGGAGCAATCAATTGGGGCTTAGTAGCTATAAATTCAAAAGCAGAGCTCATCCAATATCTTTCAATACCTTGGCTAATAACAGTTGTTTATGCTTTAGTTGGCCTTTCAGGACTCTATTGCTTAGTTAAATTCTTTATGAAATAATTTTTAGAATTTTTTTATTTTTTTTACTTTAATTTTTTATGCCGCACTTTTTTTGTTTTTATTAATTTTTTAATCTCACTTTATTCTACTTCTGCTCTCCAAGCATTGCCTTCGCCAGAAATCGCTTTAATCTTTACTTTTAATCTATCTTTAAAGAGGGGACAATTAATTACAAGGCTCTCAAATTCTCCTCCCTCTCCAGCAATATTAATTTTATATTTTTTTTCTAATTCTAGAACCTCTTTAATAAACGAGTTGTTTATTTTTCTTCCTATCCATTTTTTATCAAGTGGATAAGCAAAAACACCAACAATAATAACCTCGAAATTGTTATCAATCAATTCTCTCAAAAGCTGCTCTTGATTTTTCTGCCATAGAGGATTTATGCATTTAATTCCAAGTTTCTCGCATATCTTTCCTATTCTGGATTCTTGATATACACTTTTTAATGCACCTGTAACAATTCCTTCTATACCAT
>CAYHEY010000025.1:0-5050 GCA_964355735.1 Candidatus Woesearchaeota archaeon | reverse complement strand
TAATTGCTTTTTCCAAATCAATCAGTTCTAATTCTTTCTCTCCTTTTGTTTTAACAAAAAGTATGGGTGTATTCATTAATTTTGCCTGTTTTTCTGTTATGTTTATTGCAGGAGTATGGAACATATAACTCTCTTTGTTTTCGCTTAAGATAGAAATTAAACAGGCAAGTTCATGTCCTTCTTTTTTAGCCAGCCAAGCTGCATAGGTTGAATCCTTTCCTCCAGAAAATAATACTCCTAGTTTCATAATAATTTAAACTTCTCCATTGTGCTCAAAAGCGAGGATGCAAAGGCTTTTCTCAATCTATTTAATTTCTGATAGTTTATTTTATCGCCTTTCATATAAAGACTTTCGTCAGTCTCCTGAAGAATTACAGGAACTTTTCTTCCCTCGCAAATTTGATCTGTTCCAAATTCTACTCCTATGGTTTCATATCCATGGTTATACTCTTTATTTAATCCTATCTTTAAATTTGGAAATCTTTTTTTAAGCTCAATTGCGTAATGTTTTATTATTTTCAAGGGCGCACATACTTTTTTCTTTCCCGAAACAATAAAATAATTTAAAAGTAAAATATGGTAACCCAATTTCTTATTATCTAAACTACCATGTCCTGCAATAGTAGAATGTCCATTTAAAATTAAAGACTTTTTAGTTTTCTCTATTCTATTGATAAAGGGTTCATAATATTTTTTTATCAATTCTTTTCTAATCTTTAGAGAAGGTTCTTTGCCTTTTTTATACACTCTTTCTCCTCTTATGTCTAGAGGAACAGACTCATTCAAATTTTGCCTTTTTCTGCATACATTAATAAAAATCTGACTATGGGGAAAGACTAATTGCTTATTTCCGAGTATTTTTGTAAAATCATATAGCTCTTTTGTTCCCCTATCTGTCTCTGCTGTTTTAGAGTACAAAAATATTTTTTCATCTTCAGATAACCAACTCTTTTTTATTTCTTTAGGCCGAGCTACACTCGAATGGGGGATTACCGCCAGAAGCCTATTTGTCCTATTTATCCTGTTTTTCATCTAAAAACAACGAGAAAAGAGTTTAAAAATTGTGTCTTCTATAAGAATATATGCCTGTCAACGCATCATACGAATTTGCAAATGCAGAAAAACAATTCATAGAGGCAAAAACCGATGAAGAGCGACTTCTAGGTTTAGAAGAAATGATGCGCACTGTTCCAGATCACAAAGGAACAAATAATATCCGTGCAAATCTTAGAACAAGGTATGTAAAACTAAAAGAGAAAATAGAAAAAAATAGATCCAGGAAAAAGGGCGCAAAAGCTAAATTCTCTATAAAAAAGGGAGAAATGCAAGTAACTCTTGTGGGCCTAACTAATTCTGGAAAGTCTTCTCTCCTTCATAAACTTACAAACGCAAACCCTTTAATTGCTAATTATTCTTTTACAACACAAATTCCTGAAATAGGAATACTTCACTATGAAAACTGCCAAATTCAAATAATAGATCTTCCTGCAATAGGCTCTGAAAATTTTGAGACAGGCATAATAAATACCTCAGATACTGCTTTGATAATCATAGAAAAAGTTTCTGATATTCTTGAAATAGAAAAAGTTCTAACTAGATTTAAAGGCAAGAAGATTATTGTTTTAAACAAAATAGATATTTTCTCAGAAAATGAAAAAAGAAGATTAACAGACCAATTAAAATCCAAGAGATATAACTTTGTTCTTGTTTCCTGCAAAACTGGCGACGGTAATGGAGAATTAAAAGAAAAAATCTTTCAAAGTTTTGATAAAATTCGTATCTACACTAAATCGCCGCATCAAAAAGAAGCTGATAAAGAGCCGGTTATAATGCTTCCAAACTCCACAGTAGAAAGCATAGCTAAAATCATCTTTCGAGGAAATCTCAGCATAATAAAAAAGATAAGAATCTGGGGCCCATCAAGCAAATTCGGCGGCCAAGAAGTCGGCATGAAACATCAACTCAGAGACAAAGATATTGTTGAGTTTTCAACGCGATAAAATCAATTGCTATAAGCCGCTTTATGAAGACTATGTATCTCTTTATCTTCTCTAAATTTTTTAAGTAAAAAATTAAGCTCTTTAGCAACAGCCATCTTCAAGTCCATCGGATGAAGTTTTTTATCTACAAAATCCTTTTCTGCTTCCTCATAAGAGCTATATTCAACATTACCCCCAAACTTTTCAGGTCTTTCTACTTTAAATTTTTCTTTTTTATCATTTTTTAAAACAAAGATAAGATATCTTAACAGAGCCATTACCCCATTATTTGGATCTCCCTCTACACAATCTGCTTTATTTATTCTTTTTTTAACTGTTTCCTCATCATCAAGTAAGTCTATCTTGCTAGATTCTATACTAGAGCTCATTTTTTCTCCAACAAGGCCTCTAATCAAAGGATTAATTAATTCTATTCTAGACTTATATCCTATTTTTGGCAAATATTCGCGAGCATATACCATTATTTTTCTCTGATCCATCCCCCCAAATTGTGCATCAACTTTCAAGTATTCTTCATCTATAGCTTGCATTAGAGGATATATTACCCCGCATAGTTTCGGATTATCCCCTAACTTAACAACTTCTGCGGCAGAATGCTTTGCTTCATTGATAGTAGTAAAAGTAGAAATCTTAAGTAAATCGTGAAAATAATTTTTATTTAGTTGTATATCACTTCCTTTAACAAACTCTAATTTCTTTATATCAACACCAATTGTTTCTAATATAGTAATTATTGCTTTTTTATAATATAAATACCTCTTCTCAAGTATTTCCCAAGACACACCTGCTAAAGCAGCATGCAAATCCGCCAAGAGAATCTTTACCCTGAATCCTGCTTTTAAAAAATCAGCAATCTTAAGCATAGGAAAAAAATAAGCAATAGATATACTCCCTGTAGGCATTGTTCCCCAGTACAAAGATATTTCTTTTTTGCTCTTTACAAGACTTTCCAATTCCTCTTCCCCAATTATCTCCTGTAAATTTCTCTTAATCAGCTTCAGCTTTTCTTCCCAATTCATGCTATTTACAGTTTCTTTTTTTTCTTTTTCCAAATTTTTCTTTACCATCCTTTATTTCTCCCTATTTGCATTTATATCTATCAGAGAGGGTTAATAAATTTATTTAAATCCTAAATAACAGCCACTAATCCTGTTTGCGCTTGCATAGCGCCCATTCTTTCTGCAACTCTTATTTCAGAATCTGCCTGCTTTCTCAACGAGCAACTCTCTTCTTTACCAATACAATTACAATACCTCGGCTTACTATTTGAAGCAGCAAGAGCACCACCATCGAGATAGCACTCGCTCTTTTCTCCGCTATATCTGCATCCCATCAGCACACCACTTAATTTGTTCATTTTATACCTCCAAAGAATTTATTTAAAATTTAAAACGACATTAATAAAAAAGCTAGAAGGCTCTAGCTAAAATAAAACCAAAACCCAAGATAAGATTTTTGATTCATAGCCATAAGAAAGATTATATATCTAAGTTAATAAATCTTACTGTTAAATTCAAATCGAAACATGGACACAAAAACAGGAATAATATTAACCATCGCTCTTCTAGGCATAATTCTGCTTCTCTTTCTAAACCATCAAATTCAACCAAAGATAATCTCAATTTCCAATATCACTTCCTCTCTAATTGATGAACGAGTAAGCATCATTGCGAACATAATAAAGATAACAACTTTCAAAGAAAATACATTTCAAATTCTAACTCTTCAGGATAAAACTGGAAAAATTGAAGCCACTTTATTTTCCAATGAAAAACTTAAAATAAATAAAACTCAAGAATACCAAATAATAGGGAGAATAGAAACTTACAAAAATGAAACTCAAATTAATATAGATAAAATTATTTTAAAGAATTCCTAGACCTGCTTCTGCTATAAAGAATAGTAAAAAACCCAAGTAAACCCAGCAAAAAGAAATATAAGCTTACTTTTCCAGGACTTGTATCATCGAGGTCTACAACAGATAATCCTGTTAAATTAGAGGAAAAAACAAAAAGACTTGCAATCAAACTGACTATAGTTTCTATAAGCAGAATCTTTGATGAAAGCCTCATAGGCTTTCTTGCTTTTTCACCAACACCTTTTTCTCTTTTTTTGTTCATATAAATCTCAAAAAACCCAAATTTAAATAGTTTTGCATTGCAGCATTTTTATTGCACACTAAACATGCAAAAAGAATCTCCTTTGGCTATGCAACTTTTCTCAACACAGTCTACATCTTTCTTGAATATATGCGAGAAAATTCCTGCAATAACTCCAGAAGTAATAGTGCAACAAGTAGCTTTTTGCTTTGATTTTTTCATATGTTCTAGGGCAATAGTGCTGTTAATAACCTGAACAACAGCTTTCTTATTATCATTATCTAAATTAGTAATATTCATCTTTCCAAGCCCGTATAATTCAAAAAGAGACTGTAACGTTTTAACAATTCCCTCTTTATCCCCCATTTTCATACTCAGATTTGCTATATTTTTAAGAGAATCATCTTTTATGCCCTTATACACTTTAGCATGTTCTACAATAGACTTTAAATTTCCTTTTGATAAATCTTTCATAACACGATACATCTTAGTACTATCCATTTCCTGAAGAAGAAGTATGCTTGAAGAGTTGAACATAATATATCTATCTCCAAGAATTTCTATTTTTCCATCTATAATATTAAACTGATTAACAAAAAGTAATCTCTGCAAAAGTGATGATAACATTTTCTCTCTTTTATTAACTCCTTAAATACCTAAAGAAAAAGAAATATATAAATCTGTCTATCCTGTTAAGTCTAAGGTCAAACTTAACATACCTGCAAATCCTCTGCTCTGTTTATAGGCATAAGATTGAATATTACTAATAATTAATTAATAGCCATCATCGAGCAGGAGGCGAAAACTTGCATTTAAGTAATTAAAGAGATAGTATAAAAATGTAAGTTCGAGCAGGAGGAGCCAATTGGATAAGAAAAGTTATTTCTCTTTAAAGTAAATCAAAAAACCTTTCGTTTACCACACCTTAAAAGGTGTGGTTTGTTTTGGGTT